>NZ_JBDWVM010000459.1:0-8676 GCF_039984035.1 Planktotalea sp.
CTGTCCTCGCCGCCAAAGCGCTCGAGCCAGACCTCTTCCATCGTGAAGACCAGTACAGGCGCAAGCCATGTGGTCAGGCGTTTGAACAGGATATCCAGCACCGTACGCGCAGCGCGGCGGCGCTCCGTATCCCCATCACAATAAAGCGCATCTTTACGCACATCGAAATAGAACGCAGAAAGTTCAACAGTCGCAAACGTGAAGACCGCAGAGAAAACCCCTTGGAAATCAAACGCTTTGTAACCTGCTTTCACTGTCTCATCGAGCTCGGACAGACGGTGCAGCACCCAACGCTCCAGCTCCGGCATATCAGCCGCATCCATACGATCCGCTTCGGTGAAATCATTCAAAGAGCCGAGCATAAAGCGCATCGTGTTGCGCAAACGGCGGTAGCTGTCTGCCACACCTTTCAGGATTTCAGGCCCGATACGTTGATCAGACGTGTAATCCACCTGAGCCACCCAAAGGCGCAAGATATCCGCGCCATATTGTTTGACGACCGTCTCAGGCACGATGGTGTTGCCGAGCGATTTGGACATCTTCATGCCCTTCTCATCCAGCGTGAAACCATGCGTGACAACGTTACGATAAGGCGCGCGGCCAAGTGTGCCACAAGCCTGCAAGAGCGAGGAGTGGAACCAACCGCGGTGTTGGTCGGTGCCTTCCATGTAGACATCAGCGATGCCATCGGCAGTGCCATCTTCGCGATCGCGCAGAACGAAGGCGTGCGTAGAACCGGAATCAAACCAAACGTCGAGCACGTCGAACACTTGGTCAAACTCGTTAGGGTTCACGATGCCGTCTAGGAAACGCTCCTTCGCGCCGTCCTTATACCATGCATCCGCGCCCTCAACTTCGAACGCATCCACGATACGTTTATTAACCTCTTCGTTCTTCAACAGGAACTCAGGATCCGTTGGCAACACGCCTTTACGCGTGAAGACCGTGAGCGGAACGCCCCAAGCCCGTTGACGCGAGAGAACCCAATCAGGGCGCGCCTCGATCATAGAAAACAGGCGATTGCGCCCCGTTTGCGGCGTCCATTTCACCAGCTCATCGATAGAGGTCAGCGCGCGTTCACGGATCGTCGCGCCATGCGTGTCCTGACCATCACCCAAAGGCTTATCAACCGCCGCGAACCATTGCGGCGTGTTGCGATAGATGATCGGCGCTTTGGAGCGCCAAGAATGCGGGTAGCTGTGCTTGATCTTACCACGTGCCAGAAGGCCGCCGACTTCAACCAGCTTTTCGATGATCGCCTTGTTGGCGTTGCCCTCTTTACCGTTCGGCTTGAGGATCGCCTTGCCACCAAAGAACGGCAGATTCGCGCGGAAGCGGCCATCGTCCATGACGTTATAGGTGATGACCTGCTCCAGCATGCCAAGATCGCGGTAGAGTTCGAACTCTTCCATACCGTGGGACGGGGCACAGTGCACAAAGCCCGTACCCTCGGTATCCGTCACAAAATCGGCAGCGCGGAAATCACGGATATCGTCCCATTCGCCATTGCCCTCTTCCGCGCCCGCAAACGGGTGCAGTAGGGAAATTGTTTCTAACTGTTCGTTGCTCACGTCCGCCTTGCGGGTGTACATGCCCTCTTCGAGACGTGCGCGTGCGAACACATCAGCGGCCAAGTTGTCGGCCAGCAGATATGTATCGCCCGCGTTAAGCCAGCATTCTTCTGGGGTCGATGTAACTTCATAAAGGCCATAGGAGATGCCCGCGCCGTAAACGACCGCCTTGTTGGACGGGATGGTCCATGGCGTCGTCGTCCAAATTACGACCTTCGCCGCATCAAGGGTTGCATCGCCCGTGCCAGTTACTTGGAATTTCACCCAGATGGTGAAGCTTTCCTTGTCGTGGTACTCGACTTCGGCCTCGGCCAGCGCGGTTTGCTCAACTGGCGACCACATCACAGGTTTGGAGCCTTGATAGAGCGAGCCGTTCATCAAGAATTTCTGGAATTCTTCCGCGATCACCGCTTCGGCGTGGAAGTTCATCGTCAGGTATGGATCAGGCCAGTTGCCAGTAATGCCCAAACGTTTGAATTCCTCGCGTTGGATATCAACCCAGCCTTCGGCAAACTTACGGCATTCCTGACGGAAATCGACGATATCGACCTCGTCCTTGTCTTTACCCTTCTTGCGGTACTGCTCTTCGATCTTCCATTCGATCGGCAGACCGTGGCAATCCCAACCAGGTACATAACGCGCATCAAAGCCCATCATCTGGTGCGAGCGCACGATCATGTCTTTGATCGTCTTGTTCAACGCGTGACCGATGTGCAAATGGCCATTCGCATAGGGAGGACCGTCGTGCAGCGTGAAAGGCGTACGGCCTTCTTTCGCGCGTAGGCGGTCATAAACACCCATCTTTTCCCAACGCTCGAGCCATTCAGGCTCGCGCTTGGGCAGTCCCGCGCGCATGGGGAAATCGGTTTTAGGCAGGTTCAACGTGGATTTGTAATCAACGGTATTTTCGGGTGTGTCAGCACACATATCGGGCGTCCTTTGGAACGTAGAATTTTGAATAAAAAGGGCAGCGCGGGCATTTCCCATACGCCTTATCCCGGCGGCTCTAGCTCAGAGCGCCGGGCCGGTAATTCGAATAATGATCGCGAATATCCGTGCCATGTTAAGGCGCTTATAGGCGCGCTGCAGCGCAAGGTCCAGAGGCGCATGGCTGCCTTAAAACCAGGTTCCCAAATCAGGGCGCATTAGCATCAGCCAAACGATGCTCATAACGCAAAAGAACGCAGGAAACCCGCAGGCGAACCAAATTCGAAACAGGGTATGATATCTTTTGGATAAAGTGGCATCGGCCTGCACTGCGACGCGTGCTAAATCACGCAATTGGATCTGAATCCACACAACCGGCAGCCAGAAAACGCCCGTAACAACGTACAGCAGAAGAGACAGCGCAACCCACCCCTCACCCAAGTCCCACCCGAGCGCGCGCGCAAGCATGAAGCCCGTAATGGGTTGGATAATCGCGGCGCTCGCCGTGAAGAGCGTATCAGCCACAATCACCGTGTTTGCTGTTTGCATGATGAATTTCGTATCACCACTGCGGTGCGCCATGAGCATGAAAAACGCGATGCCTGCGCCTGTGCCGAGCAAAACGCAGGCACCTAATACATGCAGCCAACGGATCAAATCGATCCATTCCATTATCGTTTCTCCAACAGTGCCAAAGTGACCAAAGACAGGATGAACGCCGGCATTATCTTGACCAGCGGCCCCAGCGGATCAAGCCATAGCGCTGGTGTGACGACGCTCGCCGAAACAAGGTAGATCATGCAAACAGCGCTCATTCCGATGCAAGCCTGCCGCGCCGTTTTACGCCAAAGAATCGCCACCGCTAAGGCGATATCAACCAATGCCCAAAATCCGACGCTGGCTTGCGCGAGAAAAGACGGCCAGCCAACATCGATCAACGTTTGCGCAGCGACGGATATGCGGGCCAAGCCGATGATCCCAGACAGGAACCAAAACAGCGCCAGCGCGGCGACGCAGATCGGCATCAACAGCGCCATGCGCGCGCTGACCCGATCCTCTGCGCGGGCAGGCATTTGCGCAAGTATTTCTGGCAGGTTCTTCATTGGTGCACCGCCAAGACCTTGCCATGTCTTGGGATCCCCTTTGATGCCATCTTGAAGCGTTAAAAGCGCGGCGCTCCGCAAGGGAGAACGCCATCCCAAACGGCCCAACCCATCAGCGACAGCGCCAACGGGCCTAAGTAAAAACCGAGGTAATGGAATCTCCAAGCGCGCTGGTTCAAAACCGAGCCAATCGCGCATTTGTTTTTGTAGACTTCCCAATGAATGCGCCGTTTCTTCAACCAAATCCGCTGTGGTGTTGGGCGCAATCGTCTTGTCGAGACAAGCTCGCACCGCCCGTGCCACATCAGGTAATCCAACAGATTGAATTGGCGTATCCTTCAGAGCAAGGGGTTGCACAAACGGGATCGCAGAGAGCATGCGCAACAAGGCTGTGCCGCCATATCCTGTTTGGGCCAACACCAAGCCCGGACGCAATATCCAAGTGCGCCCGCCTGCTGCTTCAACAGCCTTGTCGCCTTCGGCTTTTGTTCGAAAAAAGGACGTCTTGGCGTCTTGGCTCACGCCTGCGGCTGATACCTGCACCAAACCGATATCGCGTTCTGCGCAGGCCTGAGCTAACGCCGAAATGGCCGTAACATGCACCGCTTGAAGGTCATCCTCTGGCCCATCTTGCAAAGCGCCAGCCGCGTTCACCACAAAGTCGATACCTTCAAGGTAAACTGACCAATCCGCCGCGACCTGAAAATCGCGTAAATCACCAAAGCGCCATTCCAAGGACTTGTGCACTTTCAAAGCAGTGCGCTGCGAGCGTCCAAATCCCACGGGGTCAAACCCGCCATTTTGCAACTCGGCCACAATACCTGAGCCAATCAGCCCATAGCCACCAAGGACAAGGACGCGTGGTGTTCCATAGGTGTCAGCGTTCAAAACTACCTCCAACAAACCGTCTCAATGTCTTAGGTGTCACTGTTGTCCGCGACCTCAGTTTCCCATCGCGCGGTCATAGCGCGGCTCAGCCACGCCAAGGCCGAGAGCGCAAGGCCAAGACCGAGGAAGGACGCAACGCGGACCAGTCCAGTCAGACCGCTCATATCGATCAAGAAAACCTTTGCAATTGTAAGAGCAATGCCCGCCATCGCCAGCTTGCGTAACACGTCAGAGCGGCGTGCAAAGGCGAAGAACAACAAGGCGACAGAGGCAATCATCATCGCAATTGTATAGCTGTACAGCTCTCCTTGACTTACGGTGTTGTTGGCGATCGCTTCACCCTGCCAAAAACGACGGATTTCAAAGCCAATGTAGGCTGAGACAAGCATCGCTGATGCGGCCATGAAAACGCGCCGCAGGATGTTTGCAACATGCTCCAATTTCCACGCGAGCCCCGTAAAGATCACAGCGGGTACAAGATAGCCAATCGCGATTGTATCCAACAGTAAGCGGCCTTCGACATCGCTTGCGCCCCAGCGTGTGAGCGGTGAAATCATTACCAGTCCGACGAACAGCGTTCCAAAGGCGATTAGGCCAATCAGTGCGGCAAGCAAAACGCGCAGTGCTTTGAACGGAGCATCCGAGCGCCAACGATAAAGCTGCGCACCCATGGACACCAAAGCAACGCTGCCCGCGAGCGAAATCCCCCAGAAACTATCGATATCGCTGCGCAGCCAACGCTCCAGCAGGATGATCATAAAGACCGCGCCAAGCGTCCAAATCGCGCTTTCCAGTGCCAGTTGCGCGCCAACGCGCTTGATCGGCCGCAAAATCCACCATGCAAGTCCCATAAAGGCCAGTGGCACCGTATATCCGATCACCACCTCCCAGAAAGGGGTGAACTGCCACGAGGCCCAAGGCACGCCTGGATCGATGATAAATCGCCATGCCAAAACTGCGACGCAGAGTTGGATAAACAACCCGAGCCACGGCATGTCCAAGCGGCGATCGATCAGGGCGGCGATCACGATCATCACAGCAATCGCGACGCTCAGCGCCGCCGCAGACAGGATCAACATCAGGGCAAAGGCAATGAGGGACAAGGCCGACATCGCGAAAAGAGCTGCGGGGCGCAGATCGTTTGGCCAGCGTTTGATCGCCCTCTCTGTGAGCAAGGTCATCAGGGCCGCGCCCGCAATCACATGGCCTGCCCATGGATAGGCGCCGATAATGTCGCTCGGCGTCCAGAACATCTCTAGCGCGCCAAATGCAGCAGGTAGGGCCAAGGCACTGGCCCCTACCCATATCAGCGAGCCACGCACGCCTTTTGAAGCGCGCCAAAAGCCAAGCCCTGCGAACACTGCAAAAATCGCAGCAAAGGCGCTCGCGGCGCGCGGCATAGTTTGCTCCACGATGTCTTCGGCCTCAGGCAAAATGCTAAAATCCTGAAATATCGGTGCGCGATCCGCTGCAAGGAAGAACAAAAGCCCCAGCAAGACCAATGGTGCTAGCGCGCTCATATCTTCTAGCGCTGGCGCGCGCTCCATCCAGATCAGTGCAAGCAAGCCAAGCAAAACGAGTGTCGCAATGCTTGCCCAGCCCTCCACACTGCCTGTCGTATCGAGCGCCAGAACCGCGCTGAAGGCGAGCGCGGCAACAAAGGTCCCAGACGCCAAACGCGTCGGGAAATCTGGCCAATGCGCCTGTCCCTTTTTGTGAAGGTTTAGCAAAAGGTCGGACAGTGTCGCCCCTTGATGATCTGGCCAGACACGGCGCTGCGGGATGGCAACGGCCGCAATCGTCGCGATGATGTAGAAGACCATCGCATGCACGCTATCGGCGCCGCTGATCAGCAACATCCACGTTGCTGCGAAACCGCCGATCAGCGCGAGCACAGACACCCACGCCCAGCGCCTCACGGTATCAATGGCCAAAGCCATCACCATGATCAGCGCGAAGTAGTAGTAAAACAAATGCGGCGCATCGCTACTGCCGCCCACGATAAAGGGCGACACCAAAGCCCCCGCAACACCGACGCCCGCTAGGAATGGCCCATAGAACCAACCGAGCACAATCGCCAGCGCCGCAACCGCAATCAGCGCATAGAGCGCGAGATCAGAGGGCAGCATATTATAAAGATGGCGCGCCGAAAGAACGGCCGCGAAAAGCGTGACGATCCCCGCACCTGAGAAGGTCGAGGGCAGCCCCGTCATAGTCCCGCTTTGGTCCCCAAAACGTCTGCGTAGAAACTCGCCCAGAATGATAAATGCCGCGCCAAGACCCAACGCGCCCATGATGCGGGCAAACGGTGTGAGCAACCCTTGTTCGACCCCATATTGCACCGTGAAAATTCCTGCCAAGGCGAGCGAGATCGCCGCTATGCCGAGGAACCAGTTGTCCTTTATCCATGCTGCCGCTTTCGCAAAGGTCTCTGCGCGAAACACAACGGCGCGTTCGGGCCTGCCTGATGTCTGGTCTTCTGTTGTTACATCGTCTGGCGTGGCAACAGCAGCGGTCGCAAAACTCTCAATGTCATCAGGGGCTTCAGCGACGTCGCTCTTCCCTTCTGCGCGCAGTTCCTCAGGTGGGGTCCATGAGGTCGATGTCGTCTCGACCCTTGATGGAGTGGCCCCAAGACCCGCGCGTTCCAACTGCTGCACGCGATCCGTTAAATCGCGCACCTTGCGGGACAACACCATGACGCCAATCGGCGCGATCACAATCCCCGCAACAACGATGATCGCAATCAAGATCAACAGACTTTCCATAGCGCCTAGTCCTCTTTACCAAACAACCCCGTTAAAGCACGGCTCAGCACGCCTGTCACAGAAGGGCGCTTTTGCACGGCGAAAGGCAACGGGCGGCAAACTTCCATTGCAGCGACGCCAACCCGTGCGGTCAGCGCGCCGTTTACCACACCTTCGCCGAAACGGCGGGAGATCTTGCCGAGCACGCCGCCACCCGCGATGGAGGATAGGAAATCATCGCCCACAGCCACTGCGCCAGTGGCCACCAGATGGGTCATCACAGCGCGCGTCAGCCGCCAGTTGCCGAGCGTGCCAGAGCGCCCGCCATAAATTTCAGCGATGCGGCGGATCATACGCAGGTTAGAGGTAAGCGCCGTCGCCACATCAGCCAAAGCCAAGGGCACAAGCGCCGTCACCATCGCCACTTGCCGCGTGGCCGCTTCGATCTCTCGCGTCGCGGCGGCATCCAGCGGGCCGAGAACATCACGTTCTGCAATGTCCAACAGCGCATCACCATCGAGCACTTCAACGCCTTTTTCAGCCAGTGCCTCACGTCCCCAACGGGTGTCTTCGCGCCCTTTGTAGAGCCGCGTGATTTGATCCACGACGGTTTGGGCTGCCTTCAGATCACCACTCGAACGCGCGGCTTCACCAGCGCGGTGCAACACGTCCATGCGCTTGAGCCGCGAAAAGGCTGCGAGTTCACGCAACCCCATCACCAGCAGAACCGAGATGAAGGCGATCATGAAGACCGTCACAATATACCCCAGCACTGGAATTCGTGTGATGAGGCCCGTGACAAAATCCCAAGCCGCTAAGGACACTGCAAAACCGAGCAAGGACAGCAACAGTCCCCAGAACCATTTGACCAAACGCGAAGGTTGGCGCGCGGTCAGGGTCGCGACGGTTTGCATTGCCTGTCCCGATGGGGGCGGCACGTCAAGGTCGGGCACTGGCGCAGCGGCTTCTGGCCCTTGTTCCGGCGCAGGTGCATCTTCCAGATCAATCAGGACAGGTCCTTTAGCCATTGTTCGTCTCCTTATCGGGATTGTCCCAAACATAGCGAATGTCGGGCAAGCCCTCGTCGTTGCCAGCGCCATTGGTGCGCTCGGCCTCTTTAAAACCGTGGCGCAGATAAAAACGTTGCGCGCCCTCGTTGGCCTCAAAAGTCCACAATTCCAAACGCTGGGTTTCGCCCATAGCGTCATTCAAGAGCATCGCGCCGACGCCATTGTTCTGCATTGCGCACTGCACATAAAGTGACTGAATGGCCTGCTCGTTTCGCGCGATGAATCCCGCGACTTCCCCATCTGTCTCACACACACGCACCCATCCCCGCGCAATCAAATCGCCCATATGCGCGATATCTTCTGCCCCTGTATGAAGCTGCGGTTTCCAAGCGTTCGCGGCGACGGCCTCGCTCAGGATTGCGCCCAGTTT
>NZ_JBDWVM010000460.1:0-5904 GCF_039984035.1 Planktotalea sp.
CATCGCGACGTCTTCGGCGAGCGCCGTCAGCCACTCTTGGCGCAAACGGCCCTTTTCAACGAGAAGAGCCGAGCCAATTTTGAGGACGACCCGTTTCGAGTGTTTTAAGGACGCCACGGTTCTTCGTCCTCGACTGGACCAACTTGCGAACGCAGACGATCATCGTCGATTTGCGCCCGTAGCGCGCGCAGCACCTCTGTCGTGCCAAGTTTTGCAGCCCCCGACATTTCCATAACAGGACCACCTGAGGCCTCTTCAAGCAGCGCTTTCGCCTCGGCGCGTGTCTCATCATCAAGCGCATCGACCTTGTTCAGCACCGTGACGCGGTTCTTAAACGCCAAATCGCCACCATAGGCTTCGAGTTCGCCAATGATGGTTTTATAATCCTCAACGATAGTCTCAGACGTGCCATCCACGAGATGCAAAAGCACCGCGCAGCGCTCAACGTGACCCAAGAAACGCACGCCTAGGCCAACGCCCTCATGTGCTCCTTCGATAAGGCCCGGAATATCAGCGACAACAAATTCGATGCCATCAACGCCCACAACACCGAGGTTCGGGTGCAGCGTCGTGAATGGATAGTCCGCAATTTTCGGTCGCGCATTGGATGTCGCGGCAAGGAACGTGGATTTGCCAGCATTCGGCAACCCCAGCAGGCCCACATCAGCGATCAGTTTCAAACGCAGCCAGATTGTACGTTCAACGCCCTCTTGGCCCGGATTGGCACGGCGCGGCGCTTGGTTCGTGGCCGATTTAAAGTGCAGGTTGCCGAAACCACCGTTGCCGCCCTTAGCGATCAAAACACGTTGGCCAAGCTCCGTCATATCCGCGATGACCGTCTCTTGGTCCTCATCCATGACCTCAGTACCCACAGGCACGCGCAGGATGATGTCATCACCGTCTTTACCCGTGCGGCCCTGCCCCATTCCGGGCTGGCCGCTCTTGGCGAAGAAGTGCTGCTGATAGCGGAAATCGATCAGCGTGTTCAAACCATCGACTGTTTCCACCCAAACAGAGCCACCAGAGCCACCGTCGCCGCCATTAGGGCCACCATATTCGATGAATTTCTCGCGTCGGAAGCTCACAGCCCCGCCGCCGCCGCCGCCGGAACGGATGTAGACTTTGGCCAGATCGAGAAATTTCATGTCAGTGCTTTCTATTAGTTAAGCGCGGTTTACGCGCTTAAGCGAGTTTGCGCAAATAGGTCCATGTGGGCACGGTTGCGCCGCGCGCCACGCTAAAGGATTCCGCATCGCCAATGTAGTCAAAACCGGCGTTGGTGAGAACTTTGGCCGATGCAGGGTTATCGTGGAACACCGAGCCGAAGATCGTTTTGTTGCCGAGCGGGTTCGCGTCGATCAATGCGCTAACGGCATCGGACGCCGTGCCCGTGTTCCAAAACGCGGGCGCAACCCAATATCCGATTTCTGACTGACTCTCATCGAGGCGCGTCAAAGAAATCAGCCCCATCAGCGTGCTACCGCCATGTTCGCTCGCGTCCATCGCCCAGATATCTTCGTCGCGCACAGGATCAGCGGCGCGTTTCAAGAGCGCCTCTGTCGCGCCAGGTGGCAACGGATGCGGGATCGACGATGTATTGCGCGCAACGCGCGCGTCCCCTGCCAGCATTTCGATCAAACCAGCGTCCGCAATATCTAACGGGCGCAACGTCATACGTTGGCTTTTGATCCCAACCTGTGGGGTTCGTGTCATATCATTCATGCTTTGGCTCCTCCGAACAAAACAAAGAGAACAGAAGCAACGGTCAGCGCCGCCAATGTCCACATCAAATAAGTTTCCGCCCGCGTTCCCGCGACGGTGTGTGCAATTTTGTGGCCTGCAAAGGTCCATATTGGATGCAAAACCACCTGACATGCCAATAAATAGACCGCGATCACAGCGGTTGCCTCAAAAGTTGGCGTTCCGGGAGCAACGAACGCGGTAAAGCCGCCAATGATCATCGCCCATGCCTTTGGGTTCAATGGATGCACGATCAAGCCAGCGGTGAAACCGGGTGCTTTCGCCTCGGTTTCGGTGTTCAACCGCAGGTTCGCAACTTTCCAAGCCAGCCAAATGATATAGGCTGCTGAAATGTACTTCAGCGCCGTGAAAAGCCACGGAACGCTGTTCGCCAATTCCATCAAACCAAAGCCAATCGGCCAGATGATCAATTGCTTCCCAAGAGCGACCCCCGCCACAAACGGCAGGGCCGCTTTGAAGCCAAAGCGCGCGCCGGTTGACATGAGCGCCATATTCGCAGGACCGGGCGTTCCGACCTGCGAGGCGGCAAAGACAAGGAATGCTCCTGCAGCGACTGACATCAAATGTCCGCCGACAGAACGTCGAATTTTACCGAAGCAAACCCGTATGTTACGCAAGTGCGCTCAAGCATTGCCTTAAAACCATTTACATAATTCATAGTGAAGTCCTCCCAAACATCCCTAGAACCAGAACGAAAAAGGGACCGGCGTTTCCGCCGATCCCTGTAATGTCATGCGACATTTTTAACGGCGAATTACTCAGCGGCCTCCGCGACCGGGAGAACCGAAATAAATGTGCGGCCTTTAAGACCTTTGTGGAATTTCACTGCGCCGTCTGCTGTTGCGAAGATCGTGTGATCTTTGCCAAGGCCAACGCCTTCGCCTGGCCAGAACTTTGTGCCACGCTGACGTACAATGATGTTTCCTGCGATAGCTTCTTGGCCACCGTAGAGTTTTACACCGAGACGGCGACCAGCTGAGTCGCGACCGTTACGGGATGAACCACCTGCTTTTTTATGTGCCATGGGGTCGTGCTCCTCTTATTCTGCTGCGAACTGTTTTGCTTGCGCAATCCAGTCGTCACGTTCAATGCGGCCTTTAAAGGACAGACGATCATCCATATAGGCGATCTCTGCTGGTCCCCAAGCTGCGATTTGGTCGAAGTGGAATACACCGATTTCGTGCAGTGTGCCTTCGAGTTTCGGGCCAACGCCGGAGATCTTTTTCAGATCATCCGCTTTGCCACCGCGTGCTTCTGTCAGCAGGTTGTCTGGCTGTACGCCATCGACCTCAACTGCCGGAGCCGCTGCTTCTGCTTTCTTAGGCGCCGCTTTCTTTGGGGCTGCCTTCTTAGGTGCGGCTTTCGCTGCGACTGCGGCAACAGCCACGCCTGCAACAGAACCTGCACCGATCGCAGCTTTCACGCCGGACTTGTCACCGCCGGACGCAAGGATGTCACCAACGCGGATCAACGTCAGTTGCTGACGGTGGCCCTTTGTACGCTGGGAGCCGTGCTTACGACGACGCTTAACAAAGTTGATAACCTTGTCGCCTTTGATCTGGTCTACGACCTCAGCCTGAACAGCAGCGCCGTCAACTGTAGGTGCGCCAACGACAGTCTTGTCGCCGCCCAGCATCAGAATTTCATTGAATTGTACGGTCTCACCCGCATCGGCTGCCAGCTTTTCAACACGGAGCACATCGCCCGATTGAACTTTATATTGCTTGCCGCCGGTTTTCATTACCGCGAACATCTACGTTCTTCCTTGTCTTCCGCGTCTCTAGGGTCCCGTTTCCGGCATTTTTCGGGGATCGTCCCCACCCATAAACAGCGCGCACATTCGTGCGTCATTAAAAATAGACCCGCGAAAGGGAATCCCCGCGCAGGTCTGCGGCTTATGCGAAGCCTTGGCCTTTAAGTCAAGAGGCTTCGCGCCCCTTTTCCTCAAGGGCCGCAGCAAAGGACTCGGCGCGCGCCGCGACCTCGGCCAATGTTTCACTGACAGATGCAGGAATGACCGGAACTTCGACACGTTCTGGTGGCGGAGCAGGTTGATTTTGCAGCGCCGTATGTTCGGCCTGCAGCGCACTGAGTTGCGCTTCAATCTTGTTAACTTTGTCTTCCATTGCTGCGGTGCGATCAGCAAGCATCAAACCCGCCATCAACAGCATACGCGCTTCAGGGATACGGCCAATCTGGCTCGCCAATGTCTGCGCTTCAACGTCGAGCATCTTGGCCGCAGAATGCAGATATTGCTCTTCACCATCCTGACAAGCGACTTCAAAATCACGTCCGCCGATAGAAATAACGACCTCAGGCATTTGAATTCTCCCCTTCACCAGCGCGTTTCACCAATGGCTCCAATGATGCAAGCAAAGCATCCGCTTGCGCGATTTCAACAGAGCGCGCGGCGCGTAGTGTTTCAAGTTCTGCGGACATGGCGCTATTGATTAGCGCGGCGTCACCGACCCCGCCTTCCAACGCGGCGCGCAGACCGATGTTTGACGCACGCAAGCCTTCAGCAGCTACGCGCAATCGCTGTAGATCAGTGTCCAGCTTGGCAGTTGCTTTGCGTTGCTCGTAAGCTTCCGCAGTTGCGCTTTGCGCTGCCGCAACCGCCTCTTCGCTTTTCTGTGTTAGATAGGCTTCCAGCTCGTCTTTCGCTTCAGCTTGCTCTTTCAGAGTAGCTTCAAGCTCTGCGATGCGCGCTTGTGCAGCCGTGGCGTTCGCTTCTGCGGCTTCCAACTGTGCAACCATTTCGGGATCTGGTCCCGCAGGCTCGGGTGCCTGCAAACCATCAATACCTGCCCCAATTCGATCCAGCGCCGCCGTGATCCGACGCTCGAGCTCGGTAATGTCGCTCATCGCGCTCTCCCTCGTTCTTTAACCTTAGCCAACGCACCACAGGCGAATCGCTTGTTTGCCCAGCTTTCAAGGAGTTTAGCCAATGCATTCACAAATTGCTCCCCCCCTTTGGCGTCAAGTACTTAGACTTCGACCCTCATGCCTATCGTGAAGCCTCAGAAAAGTTCCGCTCTTAAGACATAGGTGTCGCTGACGGATGCAACGCCAATGTGGCGTTCAACCACTGCAAACGCCGCCTCAAGGAGTGGATCAAGGCGTTCAGGCTTGATCAAACAAACGACCATCACCATGCCTGTGCGGCCCACCTGACCTTCTCGTGTCCACGGACCGGATCGCCCCGATCCACCGCGCACGGGAACGACGGTATAGCCTTTTACGCCAGCCTCATCGAGCGCTTTGGTCAGACGGCCTTCGAGGGGTTTTTCGATTACGATTTCAACGCGTTTCGCGGGATACATTTGCATATCAGCCTCCGATAAACTGGGTGGCAAGCGCCACATATAAAGGGATGCCCAAAGTTAGGTTGAATGGAAAGGTGACGCCAAGTGATAGGGTCAGATAGATCGCTGGATTGGCCTCAGGCAGTGCAACCCGCATTGCCGCGGGCACCGCGATATAAGAGGCCGACGCCGCCAGAACCATCATAAGTACGGCGCCGCCGCTCGACAGGCCGATCAACATCGCCATGAGCAATCCAACGATGGAGCCCGCCAATGGCATGGTGATGCCGAATACGATGGCTCCGAGACCCAAAACACCTTTGGATTGTCTCAAACCACGTCCGGCGACCAAGCCCATATCCAACAAGAAAAGGCATAGAACACCTTTAAACGGGGCCACGATGAAGGGAGAAATGTCAGCCAATCCTTTTTCGCCAGTGGCCATCCCGATGATAAAACTTCCGACAAGGAGCACAATGGACCCGTTCAACATGATTTCACGCATCAAGCCCGGCTCCATCCGAGCGCCTGATCCATTGCGCGAGATGAGCCAAAGCGCGGATAAGATTGCTGGCGCTTCCATCGCGGCGGCGACAGCGACCATATACCCTTCGGAGGGGATGCCGCGGCCCTCCAGAACGGCGGTTGCCGCGACAAACGTCACGATACTGATAGAGCCGTAATGCGCCGCGACAGCCGCAGCATCAAGTCGGGAGAATTGTGTGAGCACTTTGAGCAATGCAAAAGCCAAGAGCGGCAGCCCGAACGAGAGCAACACCCCTGCCCCAACTGACAACAACAACGCGCCGTCCACACCGTGCTCTGCAACGGAGGCGCC
>NZ_JBDWVM010000461.1:0-4827 GCF_039984035.1 Planktotalea sp.
GCACGGCTTTAACTTCTCGCGCAGTCGCATCGAACGCATCGGAGCGGCGGAAGGAGGGCGTTTCAAACGTCGGCTCGCCCTCGTTGCGCGCGAAATAATTGGCGACTTCAATGCCATACTGCTGGCCCCAAACCGCGCCCATGTCGGAAAAAATGTCATACATCGGTGTCGTGCGGAACGGGCGCGCGGCAGGCAGTTCTTCATTCGGGTAGCTGACGGAAAAGCGTTTTTGGTAATTTTCGATGACCTTTGGCAACGTGTAGCCTGGCGTGATCCAATCGCCAAACCGCGCCACATCCATCGCCATTGTATCGCGTTCGGTTTCGCCCTCGATCATCCATTGGGCCAGCATCAGGCCAACGCCGCCCCCTTGCGAGAACCCTGCCATGACCCCGCACGCTGACCAGTAATTACGCATGCCCGGCACAGGGCCAACCAACGGATTGCCATCAGGGGCAAAAGTGAAGGGACCGTGAATGACCGACTTGATCCCAGCCGTTTCCAGAACGGGAAAGCGTTTGTAGGCAAAATCGATGCTGTCTTCGATCTTGTCATAATCATCGGGCAGCAATTCATGGCCAAAGTCCCACGGCGTGCCATCGACAGCCCATGGACGACAGGGCTGTTCATAAAATCCGATACATAATCCACGTCCTTCTTGGCGCAAATAGCTTTCGCCAGCAGGGTCCATCACATGGGGATGCTCGCTGTCCATATTGTAGATGTCGGGAATGTTATCGGTGACAATATACTGATGCTCCATCGGGTGCAGCGGCAGGTAGACGCCGGCCATCGCCCCAACTTCGCGTGCCCAGAGACCGCTGGCATTTACAATGTGTTCTGCGTGGATCGTGCCCTTGTCCGTGACCACATCCCACGTGCCATCGCTGCGCTGATTGGTTTCCAGCACTTTACAATGGGTTTCAATCGTAGCGCCACCCATGCGCGCGGCCTTGGCATAGGCGTGGGTCGTACCAGATGGATCAAGGTGTCCATCGAGCGGATCATAAAGCGCGCCAAGGATTCCGTCGGTATTGGTGACAGGGGCGATCTTTTTGATCTCTTCAGGGCCAACAATTTCGGTCTCAAGCCCCATGTAGCGATGCTTGGCGCGCTCCGCGAGCAGCATATCGAAACGCTCTTGGTTGTCCGCAAGGGTCACACCGCCCACATGATGAAGGCCGCATGACATGCCTGTGATCTCTTCGAGTTCTTTATAAAGCTTGATCGTATAGCCCTGCAGCGCGGCCATATTCGTGTCGCCATTGAGCGTGTGAAACCCACCCGCCGCATGCCACGTGGAACCAGATGTGAGTTCAGAGCGCTCAAGAAGCATCACGTCGGACCAGCCAAGTTTGGTCAGGTGATAAAGAACGGAGCATCCAACAACGCCGCCGCCAATGACTGCTACTCTGGTGGTGGTCTGCATCTTATTCTCCTTCTGGACAGTGGTTGTATAAACTGTTCAAGAAAAATGCTCTCTGTCATTGCTTGTTTGCGACATTCTTTGACGCATATAGCAGAAATGTTCGCGCGCTGTAGGACGGGACACCATGGAGGCGCTCGAGGTTCGAACAAGAACGCGCTGGCCCATTTCTTAATGATTGTATCATTTTCATCGACTCCATTTTTATTGTGGCGGCCGATTTTGCTAAAGTGACTTTCGAAAACCTTAACGAAAACAATGCCATGGACGGAAAAATCTGTTTGACGAAGAGAATTAAGTACAGGAAGTGGCACCGAGGGCAATTTGATAAGGATACCGTCTTTTGTTCGTTCCTTTTTCTGATGTCCGTTAAACTATTTGTGGTTGTATTTCCCTCGGATATTGCTAACTTTTAAGGTGTTTAGAGTTTAACGGTTTCCAATTATGCTAATTTTTTCCCTTTTTTTTGTAGCCGGCTTGACCGCAATGTTCTCAGTGGATTTGTTTTCGAACGGCAACGAGAACTCCGAAGACGACAATGAAATGTCCCCGGTCGATCCCGAAGACGCAGAGCACGGCGAAGGCGATCTGTTAACGGACATTCTGGAAGAAGATGCCGAAGATGAGTCTGCCCCCGAGAATGAGGAAGATGAACCAGACCCCAGAGGATGGGAAGACGATAGTCTTCTTGTGTCGGTAGACGGTGCCCCAGCGGAATATGTTGCTTTTGATGAGTTTGAAGGAACTGATGCTGACGAAACGGTGGTTACAAATCTAGCTGATGATGTCGGTCAACATATTGAGCTTGGGGATGGCGATGACGTTGCGGAGATCGCGATTGGGGATAGCGTCGATGTTAATTCCGACCTTGGTTATTACTCTGACGATCCCGAAGCTAACGAAGAGGGGGGCGATCGTGTTCTGATCAGACTCGATGATCGAGGGTTAGAAAATGCGCCATCTTCATTCACTACAAATGTAAATGATCTCACAGCATTGGACAGTAGCGAATTTGGCGAAGATGACTTTCTCCACATAGAAGCCGATCCTGACGTCGAGGGTGAGTTATATGTTCGTTTTTCTCGAACGGAGGATGCATTTAGAGGGGGGCCGAGTGGTTTTGGGATCGGGTATGATGACTATCACGCGACGGTGTTTTTTGTGCCTGATGGTGTGGAGCTGCCAGAAAATCTCAATAACCTTCATGATTACCCCGAGTATCTTTATTCGTACGGCATGAGTGATGAAGAGATCGAAGGCGAACTTTCCGGAATAAAGGCTGTTGCCAAGATTTACTTGGGTTTTTCACACTCTTCATATCATGATAGTTTCAATGACTTGTCGAACGGTGAGCCGCCGCATCCTGCAGAGCGACACGTCAGCGACGGCCCTCAACTTACCTCAAATCTGACCATCAATTTTATCGAGCCATCTAGTCGTTACGATCTTCCAGCTTAACACAGCGGACGTGCACTCGCGCAAAATAACTGCTTCTCGGTTTTCTCAGGCGACAAATGGTGTCGTTTTTTGGCTATAACATCTCAAATTCAGGTCTAACCTGATTGGAGGTAAGTCAAAGGAGAATACCCTTGCGCAGTTCAGCACAGGCAGTTGTCATCGGCGGCGGGGTGATCGGCTGCTCCATTTTATACCACTTGGCCAAGCTCGGTTGGTCCGATGTGGTGCTTCTTGAGCGCGATGAATTGACGTCAGGTTCGACCTGGCATGCGGCTGCAAATATTCACGGGCTGCACGACAGTACCAATATTTCACGCATTCAGCACTATACAATGAACCTCTATAATGCGCTTGAGGAAGAGACGGGGCAATCCTGTGGTGTGTTCCAACCCGGCTCGCTCTACCTCGCGCAGACGGACGCGCGCGTGCATCAGCTGCGTTTGCAAGCGGCTAAGGCCAAGCTCTACGGGATGAATTTCTACGAAATTTCCATCGAAGAGGCGAAAGAGCTGAACCCGATGGTAAATTATGATGGCATCAAATGCGTGATGTATGAACCCGACGGGGGCAATGTTGATCCCTCGGGCGTGACCAATGCCTATGCTGTCGGCGCGCGGCAACGCGGTGCAGAAATCATGCGTTTTACGCCCGTAACAGGGACAGAGCCGCAAGAGGATGGTTCGTGGATTGTTAAGACGCCAAAGGGCGATATTCACACGCAATGGGTAGTGAATGCTGCGGGTCTTTGGGGGCGCGAGGTGGCGGCGATGGCTGGTCTGACTTTGCCACTACAGCCGACCGAGCATCAGTATTTTGTGACCGAGAGCATGCCAGAGGTCGAAGCTATGAATCGTCGTTTGCCCTCTGTTTCGGATCGAGACGGCGAATATTATCTGCGCCAAGAGGGGCAGGGTTTACTGGTCGGTGCTTATGAAAAGGACATGAAATTCTGGGCTGAGGACGGCACGCCGCTCGATTTTGCCCATGATTTGTTTCCTGACGATCTGGAACGCATCGAAGACAACATGATGAACGCGATTGAGCGGGTTCCGGCTGTTGCGACAGCAGGGATCAAACGCGTCATCAACGGGCCTATGATCTGGTCGCCCGATTCAAACGTGTTGTTCGGACCGGTGCCGGAACTCGATAACTACTTCTGTTGCAACGGAATTATCCCAGGCTTCTCGCAGTCTGGTGGCATGGGCCTGATGGCTGCGCAGTGGATGATCGAGGGGGAAACCCAATACGATATGTTCGGCTGGGACATCGCGCGATTTGATAGCTGGGCCGACAAAGCCTTTACCAAGGCGCGGGTCGAAGACAGCTATTCCCATCGTTTTGCGATCCATTTCCCCAACGAGGAACGCGCCGCAGGACGCCCCGCGCGTATGCGGCCCGCGTATGAAATGCAAAAGGAACGTGGCGCTGTGTTCGGCCTGAATGCGGGATGGGAACACCCCCTATGGTTCGCGGATCATGAGGGCGCTCAGGATACCAACGGGTTTACGCGCCAGAATTGGTGGGGGCCTGTCGGCGAGGAATGCAAGATGCTGCGCGCAAATGCGGGCATCATCGATATCTCGAACTTTGCGAAATATATCTGCAAGGGCGAGGGTGCGGCGGACTGGCTCAACGCGGTCTTTGCCAACAACATGCCAAAGGCCGTTGGGCGCTCTTGCCTGACGCCATTGATCGGCAAACGCGGTGGCATTGCAGGCGATTTCACCGTGACCAAACTGGCTGAGGATGAATTCTGGATTATCGGGTCTGGAATGGCGGAACGTTATCACAAACGGTTCTTCAAACAGGTGCCGCTGCCAGAGGGTACGATTTTCGAAAGTCGAACAAACGAGATTTGCGGGTTCAACGTGGCGGGACCAAAGTCACGCGACATGCTGCAACGGCTGACCAACGCCTCGCTCGCGACGGAGGATTTTCCGTTC
>NZ_JBDWVM010000462.1:0-3591 GCF_039984035.1 Planktotalea sp.
AAGCGTCTGCTCAAGCAATTGTTGCGCGCGGAAGGCATCGACGACAAACGCTGGCCAGCACGGATGCTTGCGGGGCTGATCGATGATTGGAAAAACCGCGCGCTGACCCCTGAAAAGGTGCCAAGTGCAGATGCGGGTGCTTTCAATAATCGCGGCACTGAATTCTACGAGATGTATCAAAAACGCCTGATCGAACTGAACGCAGTCGATTTTGGCGATTTACTGCTGCACATGGTGACGATCTTTCAGACGCACCAAGACATTCTGGAGCAATACCAACGCTGGTTCCGCTACATTTTGGTGGACGAATACCAAGATACTAACGTCGCGCAATACCTCTGGTTGCGTTTGCTTGCGGGCGGTCACAAAAACATCTGCTGCGTCGGTGATGACGATCAATCCATCTACGGCTGGCGCGGCGCTGAGGTCGGCAACATTCTACGGTTCGAAAAGGACTTTGAGGGCGCAAAAGTCGTGCGCCTTGAGCAAAACTACCGCTCCACGCCTCATATCCTCGCCGCCGCATCCAACGTGATCGCTGGGAACGAGGGCCGCCTTGGGAAAGACCTCTGGACCGCGACGGAAGACGGCGAAAAGGTTCGTCTGATCGGCCATTGGGACGGCGAAGAAGAGGCGCGCTGGATCGGTGAAGAAGTCGAAGCCATGCAGGGCGGCTCACGCGGCATGCGTCCTATCTCGCTCGATGAAATGGCCATTCTCGTGCGCGCCTCCCATCAGATGCGCGCCTTTGAGGATCGCTTCCTCACCATCGGCCTCCCTTATCGCGTTATCGGTGGGCCGCGCTTTTATGAGCGTATGGAAATCCGCGATGCCATGGCTTATTTCCGCGTCGTGACCTCCCCCGACGACGATCTCGCGTTTGAGCGGATCGTGAACACGCCCAAGCGTGGTCTGGGTGATAAAGCCCAGCAGAAAATCCAGATGGCCGCGCGTGACAACGGCGTCAGCCTTCTTGAGGGCGCGCGCATCTGCGTGGAAACAAAGGCCTTTGGTGGTAAGGGGTTAAGCGAACTCAGCAAGCTTGTGGATGGGGTTGATCGCTGGGCCGCGCTCACGCGTGGACCGCGCATGACGACGATCATCGATGACGATGCTGTGCTTGAGGATGGGCCGACAATGTCAGAGCCTGAATATGGTCCGCCCGAAACCAGCCATGTTGAACTCGCGCAAATCATCTTGGATGAAAGCGGCTATACCACTCATTGGCAGAACGACAAAACGCCCGAAGGGCCAGGGCGCCTTGAGAACCTTAAGGAACTCGTTAAGGCTTTGGAACAATTCGAAAATCTGCAAGGGTTCCTCGAACATGTGAGCCTGATCATGGATAATGAGCAGGAAAACGACGGCGCGAAGATTTCGATCATGACGCTGCACGGCGCAAAGGGTCTCGAATTCCCTGCGGTCTTTTTGCCGGGATGGGAGGATGGTCTCTTCCCTTCGCAGCGCTCTATGGATGAAAGCGGCAAAACGGGCCTCGAAGAGGAACGCCGCCTTGCTTATGTGGGCATCACCCGCGCCGAAGAGCTCTGCACGATTTCCTTCACCGCCAACCGCATGGTGTTTGGCCAATGGCAAAGCCAACTGCCGTCCCGTTTTATCGATGAATTGCCCGAGGCACATGTGGATGTTCTCACGCCCCCCGGACTGTATGGCGGCAACTACGGCGCGGCTGGCATGGGCGGGGGTGCACGCTCCGATCTCGAAACCCGTGTGCAAGAGGCCAATGTCTACAACTCCCCCGGTTGGAAACGTCTTCAGGCGCGCAAGGATCAACGCCCTGTGTCCCAGCCCAGCGAGGCCAAGAACATCACGATCGATATGAAAGCTGTGTCGAGCTTTTCGATGGGGGATCGTGTGTTCCATCAAAAATTTGGCTACGGCGCGATTGTCGGGATCGAAGGGGATAAGCTGGAAATCGATTTCGAAAAAGCGGGTGTCAAAAAGGTTGTTTCGCGGTTCGTGAAACCTGCAGATGCCGCGGATGATATCCCGTTTTAGAAGGCCCGTAGCGGTTCCTTTTCGCAGGTCCGATCAACACCAAACGGCATTTATGCAACGTTACCATTCGCGTGTAGCGTGTGCTCTTTGGCGCGCGCGCGTTCTGCGCTAAGCTCTCCTTAAGGGGAAAACCCCATAAAAAGTGCCCTGATAGACTCTGGCGTAATCGCCTATGAGTAAAGTGCTTTCATAGTGGCACATAAAAGTGGCGGCAGATCGAGCAGTTTGCAAAGCCCATTATGACAAACGCGCCTCGCGCGGAATTTGTAAAGCTGAGCGACGTGTCGCTGCAGCCCAGTATGTGGTGTTAAAATGAGTAAAGCATCAAAAGAATTTTCTGACCGGTTGCGCCGCGATTATTGCAAGACGCCTGATGCGCGCGACGTTCTTCATGTTGAAAAACAGCTCGGCGCGAACGCGCTCCGCTTTCAACTCTCGCCGCGCGGCACGCATGAATTGTTCAAAGCCCTTGATAAAGAACGCAGCACGAAGCTGGCTGCGCAAGACGGGTAGCGCGCGATGCCGACATACACCGTAGAGGCATTTCGCTGGTCTGGCACAGGTTATAACGCGCTCTATAACACCTCCTATACCGCCGTTATGAGCGACAACGACCCCAACTACCAAGGTGGGTCAGATGGAGATGAAACAGTCACGATCAATGGGGGCGCCGCTGGAACGACGCTCTCTAATCCTTATGCCATCGATGTGAATTTTACCGACATTAACGGTGATCCCCATGTCGAGACCTTCTTCTTCTTTTACACAACGGCCAGCCCCGCCGGTTGGTACTTTGTGCCAGCCCCAGGATCGGCGTTTAGCGTCGGTGCAACGCTTGGTACGTATCAGGGGCACACAACGGGGTGGACCTATTCGTCCATTGTTTGCTTTGCAGAGGGGACAAAGATCGACACCTATGAAGGTCCGCGAGCGGTCGAAACCCTAAAGGCGGGGATGCGCGTGGCTGTGGCTGATGGGGAGTACGCGACGCTGCGCTTGAACCTGAAAAGCGCGGTAGGGCAATCGCAGATGCGCACACAGGAAAACCTGCGTCCCGTGCGAATTTCTGCGGGCGCATTGGGGATCGGTCTGCCAAGGCGCGATCTTCTGGTATCACGGCAGCATCGTATGCAAGTGAGCTCCCCGATTGCGCGGCGCATGTTTGATGCACCAGACGTGCTGATCGCGGCCATTCGCCTGACCGAGCTGCCCGGTATTTATGTGGATGAGCGCGTGGAAGCCTTAAATTACTACCATTTGGTGTTTGATCGTCATCAGATTGTGTACGCCGAGGGCGCGCCAGCCGAGAGCTTTTACACGGGTCGCGAAGCGATTGCCGCGCTCGACCCTGAGGCGCGCGGTGAAATTCTTACGCTATTTCCGAAACTTGCGCGCAAGGCCATCGCGATGAAACCTGCGATGCCGATTCCTAAACGCGCACAGCAAAAGCAATTGGTCGCGCGGCACATTCGTAATGAAAAGCCGCTTTTGATCGATTATGCGCCGCAAGATGGGGTTGCGTGACGGACGCAAATTTCCCACAGTAGAGCCACAAGGTGCCGAAGACGTCCT
>NZ_JBDWVM010000463.1:0-6410 GCF_039984035.1 Planktotalea sp.
TCTGGCACCGCATCATCATCGATGAAGGCCACAATCTCACCCGCGGCTTCTGCGATACCTAGATTGCGGGCAGCCGAGATATTCGCCTCCTCGAACGCAACGCATTTCAGATCCTCAAAGAAGGAAAGGTCACGCGCAGCCTCCATGCCATCTTTGTCCGCGACAAGAACGACTTCGAATTCAGGATAATCCAGTTGCGATATGCCCGTTAGGCAAAGCGGTAAATCAGCAGCCCGGCCTCTGCTCACAACGATGACAGAGACCGAAGGGGTGCTCATTCAATCCCCATCTCCAGCATCATCTGCTCAATCACGGGGACATCTTCGGGATTATTCAACTCCCAGAATTGGCGCCCTTTCGCATCAACTTCAACGCAGCGCACGGTGCCACCTTGCTCCATAAAGCGTAGCTGCTCCAATCCTTCGAGCTGCTCCAGCGGACCAACTTTCCAATTTCGATAATCCAGCAAAGCGCTCGGGCGATAGGCATAGACACCAACATGATGAAACACAGGGGTTTCATCTGTGTCTGCATAGATTTCAGAGGTAAATGGCACCACCTCTTTCGAGAAGTACATCGCGCGCATGTTGGCATCGAAAACCGCGGTTGTGCCTCCAACACGTCCTGCTTTGCGATCTGCGAGAAAACCATTCAACGCACGACCATCGCAGCGCAGAATAGGCGTGGCGATATCCGCATCCGGCGCATTGCGCATGGCTGTCACCAAATCCTCCACAAACCAATGTGGCGTCAACGGCGCGTCACCTTGTAGGTTCACCACAATCTCCGCGTCGCTGCCCAGCGCCTCATAAGCCGCCGCGCAACGCTCTGTTCCATTGGCGCAGCTTTCAGAGGTCATCACAACCTCTGCCCCGAACACCTCTGCCGCATCTTTGATCCGATCATCATCCGTCGCAACAACGACGCGATCCACGCCATTCACCGCCTTCGCAGCCTCCCACGCCCGCTGAATGAGCGAGCGAGAAGAACCAGTTGCACCCTTGAGCTCTGCTAAGGGTTTTGCAGGGTAACGCGTAGACGCATACCGCGCCGGAATGACAATCAGAACAGACACTTAAGCTTCTTTCAACTCAACGTCAGGTGAGTAAGCAATGAAGAATGGGTTTGCGTAATCTTCCTTGCCGTACACCAGATCTTCATGGTTATCGAAACGCACAACGCGTCCGCCGGCGCCTGTTAAAACAGCATGACCAGCAGCTGTGTCCCACTCCATCGTGCGGCCAACCCGCGGATAGATGTCCGCTTCGCCCGTCGCAATCAGGCAGAACTTCAATGATGAGCCCGCGCTTTTCATGTCGCGCACTTTGTATTTGTTGATGTAGTCATCCGTCGCCTGATCACGGTGCGATTTAGATGCAACGACATAAAGCGCTTTGTTGTCTGGGGTGCTCACGCTGATCACGTTCTGCTGACCAACGACATCAGGATGCAGTGGTCCTGTTTCTTCGACCGTTTGACCATCTGCGCGCGTGTAGAACATGCGCTTCTTCGCAGGCGCATACACAACACCGCGCGTTGGAACGCCCTTTTCGACCAAAGCGATGTTCACAGTGAAATCGCCGCGACGGTGAATGAACTCTTTTGTGCCATCCAATGGATCAACGATCAGGAAGGTATCGCCAGACGTCTTGTGCGACTCAGATTGCTCTTCTGTCACAAGCATCACATCAGGAAACTCTTCGCGCAGACCCTTGGAAATCAGGGCATCCGCAGCTTCATCAGCGGCTGTCACAGGGCTGTCATCAGACTTTGATTTGACGTCAAAATCATCCTGACCGTAAATGTCCATAATCACGTCGCCTGCGGCCAATGCCAGCTTGCGCATCACTTCTTCTAAATGTTTGTAGTCCATTTGCCCACTTCCTGCCTTAAATCTTCGGTAATGTTGATAAAATATCCATGCCTCTTATGATATGAAGCAACAAGAACGGCAATATTCATCATGCACAACGTTCGAGATCAGGCAGACTAAATATGTTCCAAGTTCGAAAACGCGACGGCTTCTTGAGCAATACGATTACTTTTTGTGATCTCGTGTACCACAACGTTGCCCGCACAATTCGAAAATCGCATGGCAACGCCTTGATGAGTATCATCATGAACTTGATGCAGATGATCATCTTTGTTCTGGCGTTTTACATCATGTTCTCTGTTTTGCAGCTACGCGGCGCAGTGATGCGTGGCGATTTCATGGTCTTCCTAATGACCGGCATTTTTCTGTTCATGACGCACATCAAAACCGTTGGCGCTGTTTCCGGTTCCGAAGGCCCCGCCTCCCCCATGATGAAGCACGCGCCAATGACCACCTCAATCTCGATTGCGGCGGCCGCGCTCAGCCAGCTCTACATTCAGATGCTTTCGCTTATTGTGATTATGTTTGCCTACCACGTTCTTGTCACACCTTTTGAGGTACAGAACGTTGCTGGTGTTATGATGATGATCCTGCTCGCTTGGTTCACCGCCGTCGCAGTTGGCGTGGTTTTCCTCGCGATCAAGCCATGGGCGCCCGGGCTTTCCGGTCTTTTATCGACGATCTACCAGCGCGCAAATATGATCGCGTCCGGAAAGATGTTTGTCGCCAACACATTGACGCCACAGCTTTTGATGATGTTTGATTGGAATCCACTGTTTCATTGCATCGACCAATCACGCGGCTTTGCCTTTGTGAACTATTCTCCCAGAAACTCGAATTGGGAATATGCTTTGTGGGTCGGGATCGTACTATTGCTTATCGGGCTTATGGCGGAATTCTACACCCGTAAACATGCCTCCGCGAGCTGGAGCGCGCGCCAGTAAGTCTTTAGGAACCGCCCTTACGAACGATCCCTTTTTGCGACGCTCAACGCTTATCACTGCGCAAACGCAGCATACGCGCGATGCGTGCCATTCCATGGTGAAATGCTTCACTACGCTCGTAGCGCATACGCGCTTCATAGTCGGCACGGCTTAGGGCGGTATGTCCATTTTTAGTATACATTCTCTTGTCTCCAATTTTCGATCTGAACAATTTCGTTCTGTAAATACGTTATATTGTTTGACAAATGCTCGCACAAACGAGACGTTTAGAGCATTCAGTTAAGAAACTCTTGTGGATAATAATGGACCGCCTCGCTCCCTTTACTGCCCTACGCGCCTTTGAAGCCGCCGCACGACACTTGTCTTTCGCCGATGCCGCAGCAGAGCTGAACGTGACGCCAGCCGCTTTGTCCTTTCAGATACGCTCGCTTGAGGATCACCTCGGCGCGCCCGTGTTTCATCGCCGCAATCGCGCGGTGGATCTAACCGAGATTGGCACTGCGCTTTACCCAGAAGTCGCGGAAGGTCTCACAACACTCAACCGCGCGTGGAGCAGCGCACGGCGTCGCGTGACCGCCTCCAACCTAACCATCACCGCTGGGCCTGCCTTCACCTCAAAATGGCTCGCCCCGCGCATGTTTACCTTTGCACAGGCGAACCCTGATCTAGAACTCAGGTTTTCCGCAACTTTGCGTATTTTGGATTTCGCCCGCGATGAAATTGATGTCGCCATTCGCTTTGGCATGCATGAAACGCCCGGCCAGTTTAACGATGTGATTTTGCAAGAGTGGGTAACCCCTGTCATGCACCCCGATCTCGCAAAACAGATAGAAGCGCCAGATGATCTGCTCTCCCTGCCTTTCATCTATGATGAGAGCATGAATTTCTTAGATGATTGGACGGGCTGGCCCACTTGGTTCAACGCTATGGGCATGGACAAAACGGCGAAACCCGGCCCGCAGTTTTCTCAGGCCGATCATGCAACCGATCTCGCCCTGTCTGGCGGCGGTGTATTACTCGGGCGCGCGTCGCTTTGCGAAAAAGCGCTGGAAGCAGGAAACTTAGTCGCACCGTTCAAACAGTCCATTCGCCTGCCTGGCCAATATCGCCTGACCTGCCCTATGGGTATGGAAGCGACACCTGCAATTCAAAGATTGCGAGACTGGCTATCGACAGAACTTGAAAGCCTTCATGCGCTCACTGCAACGCGTGAATTTCTAAATTAGGTCACCACACGCAAAGTAAGATTCAAACGCCCACCTTTGGACAAAAGCTGCGACGTTCCAAACCGAATACGATCAACGCCATGATAAGTCAGGCGCGCATCGCCGCCCATCACAACAACATCCCCCGAGCTGAGCCATATCGATTCAGTGCTACCGCCCTTTTCGCGATTTCCTATCCGGAACAAGCCATCATCCCCAAGAGAAACTGACACGACGGGCTCAGCGAAATTCGCCTCATCGCGATCCTGATGCATACCCATGCGCGCATCTTCGCCATAGAAATTCATCAAGCAGCATTCAGGCGGGCGCGTGGATCCACTCACGCGATCCCAGATGTCCAAAATATTCTGCGGAATTGCAGGCCAATTTTGACCGTTTGGATGTGTATTTGCGTATCGATACCCTGATCGATCTGACACCCAACCGAACGCACCAGCGGAGGTCATTTTGACACTCATAGGTTTTCCATAGGGCGTCATCGGAGAAAAGACTGGCGCAGCGCGCGCAACGTCGCGCACGGCTTCAACCAAAGCCTGTTGCATGGGCTGATCGAGCAGCCCTTTATAGATGTCAAACCCTCTGACACTCAGTTTTTGCACGCGCGGTTAACCCTTTTTTTAGTCTAATCGCAAAAATAACGCCATTACGGAGCGAAAACTCATAATCAGTTGCTGTGCAAAGCTTGCAGCACCCTTTTGCGCTCCTTATATACCGCTCGAACGGCGGTTTGCACCTGTTGTAGACCACTCACCAATCGGGGCACGGATGCCGTAACGGGTTTGCGTCTCGTAACATCGCCTTGAAGATTAATAAGGGATCGAAAACATGGCCAAAGTAATTGGTATTGACCTTGGAACGACAAACAGCTGCGTTTCCATCATGGACGGCTCTCAGCCACGTGTGATTGAAAACGCTGAAGGCGCGCGCACGACACCGTCGATCGTTGCTTTCACAGATGACGAGCGCCTTGTAGGCCAGCCGGCGAAACGCCAAGCCGTCACAAACCCAGATAACACTGTCTTTGGCGTAAAGCGCCTGATCGGTCGCCGCTATGATGACGCGCACCTGAAGAAAGACATGAAAAACCTGCCATTCTCTGTTGTAGATGGCGGCAACGGCGACGCATGGGTCGAAGCGAAGGGTGACAAGTATTCACCTTCCCAAATCTCTGCTTTCATTCTCGGTAAGATGAAAGAGACAGCGGAAAGCTACCTCGGCGAAGACGTGACACAAGCGGTTATCACCGTACCTGCGTACTTCAACGATGCGCAGCGTCAGGCGACAAAAGACGCCGGTAAGATCGCTGGCCTTGAAGTTCTGCGCATCATCAACGAACCAACAGCGGCTGCGCTTGCTTATGGTCTTGATAAAGAGAACACACAGACAATCGCGGTTTATGACCTCGGCGGTGGTACATTCGATGTGACCATCCTCGAAATCGACGACGGCCTATTCGAAGTGAAATCCACCAACGGCGATACGTTCCTCGGCGGTGAAGACTTTGACATGCGCATCGTGAACTACCTCGCGGATGAGTTCAAAAAAGAGAACGGCGTTGACCTGACGCAGGACAAGATGGCGCTTCAGCGTCTGAAAGAAGCAGC
Source organism: Planktotalea sp. (assembly GCF_039984035.1). Lineage (GTDB taxonomy): Bacteria > Pseudomonadota > Alphaproteobacteria > Rhodobacterales > Rhodobacteraceae > Planktotalea. The sequence goes on from NZ_JBDWVM010000463.1 coordinate 5,648, forward strand.
TGAAAAAGCGAAGATCGAATTGTCTTCCGCGAACCAGACTGAAATCAACCAGCCGTTCATCTCTATGGATCCAAAAGGCGGTCAACCGCTGCACATGGTTCTGAAACTGACACGTGCGAAGCTGGAAAGCCTCGTCAGCGACCTGATCAAAGCATCTATCAAGCCTTGCCAAGCAGCGCTTAAAGATGCGGGCCTGTCCACCTCTGACATCGACGAGATCGTTCTCGTTGGTGGTATGACACGTATGCCACGCGTTATCGAAGAAGTGACAAAGTTCTTCGGCAAAGAGCCACACAAGGGTGTTAACCCTGATGAGGTTGTTGCGATGGGTGCGGCTATTCAGGCCGGCGTTCTGCAAGGTGACGTGAAGGACGTTGTTCTTCTGGACGTGACACCACTGTCCCTCGGCATTGAAACACTCGGCGGCGTCTTCACACGTTTGATCGATCGCAACACGACGATCCCAACGAAGAAGTCCCAGATTTTCTCCACTGCTGAAGACAGCCAAAGCGCCGTGACGATCCGTGTTTTCCAAGGTGAGCGCGAAATGGCCGCAGACAACAAAATGCTCGGTCAATTCAACCTTGAAAACATCCCGCCAGCGCCACGCGGTCTTCCACAGATCGAAGTAACCTTCGACATCGACGCAAACGGCATCGTTGCTGTTGGCGCGATGGACAAAGGCACGGGCAAAGAGCAGAAGATCACGATCCAAGCCTCTGGCGGTCTGTCTGATGCGGACATCGAGAAGATGGTTCAAGAC
>NZ_JBDWVM010000464.1:0-12616 GCF_039984035.1 Planktotalea sp.
TAGATGCTGACATGAAGTTTTAATATTGCGCACAATGTCAAAGGCACGTCAGATAGCGTTTGCGCTGTAGGTTGCGCTGTAGGTTGCGCTGGCGCTGGTAAAATCAGCCACAACGCCAGAGCGATTACAATCATATATGCCCCATGCGCCAGTAACACTGCAGCCAGCCCGCCAAAGGTAATCAGAGGTGGGATAAGCAAAGCCACGATCATGTAGGACAGGCCAAAAAAGCTGCTCCAAAGCGTCATCACCGCGCCGCGCGCTCTGTCAGAGCTATGTCGCGCCATCAAGATTGGCCCAGCAACAACGATTGCCAAATGCGTCGCGCCTTCCAATATGCGCAGCAAGATCATTATCGGGTAAGACGGCAAAAACGCTTGAAGAGCAGAGAGAATACCTGCGAACACAAGCCCCACGACAAAGGCGCGCCTGATCCCAACCCGCGTGATTAAGATGCCGCCGACAACGCCAAGAACCAAACCCACCGAACCGACACAAGAGATCAGAAAACCAAGCGCAACTTCGTTAACGTCATAGAGATCACGAAAGCTGTTCAAGGCAACCGCGATTTTGCCGAACTGCGCAGCTGCGCCGAGCCCAGCCATCCAAACTAACGTAATAATGAGATAGTCTGTGCGGGGGTGCATTTGGGTCATGTCATTGATTTTCTGCGCTAGGGCCCATGCCGATACAGTGGCTTCAGGATCGCTTGTGAACTCATCTATGTCAGGGTCATACCCCAACAGCCAGCCCAATTCGAAATAGAGCGGAGCAACAGCTTGAGCGCACCGATTGGAGCGCCTTCAGCCAAAAGGATATTGAGACTATTTAGCTCAATTTCTTGCGCCAAGCCTTAACCATACGGCGTGGCGCAAGTCATTTAGTATGACAGGTCAAACCTTTAGAAATGAATCGCACGCCCATAAGCATCCAACACGCTTTCGTGCATCATCTCAGACAGGGTCGGATGCGGGAAGACCGTGTGCATCAGATCCTCTTCGGTGGTTTCAAGCTGACGTCCGACCACATAGCCTTGGATCATTTCCGTCACCTCTGCACCAACCATATGCGCGCCGAGCAATTCGCCAGTTTTCGCGTCAAAGACGGTTTTTACCAAACCTTCCGCTTCACCAAGCGCGATGGCCTTGCCGTTGCCCATGAAAGGGAAGCGCCCCACTTTGATATCTAAACCAGCGTCTTTCGCCTGTGCCTCGGTCATGCCGACGGAGGCGACCTGTGGATGGCAATAGGTGCAGCCCGCGATAGAGCCAGGTTTGATCGGATGGACCTTTTTGCCCGCGATCAATTCTGCAACCATCACGCCCTCATGCGAGGCTTTGTGCGCAAGCCATGGCGCGCCCGCGATATCGCCAATCGCGTAAACGCCGTTGACGCCTGTTTTGCAATATTCGTCGGTCACGACATGGGTGCGGTCAATTTTGATGCCCGCCTCTTCCAAACCGAGCCCTTCAACATTGCCGACGATGCCAACAGCTGAAATCACCGTATCGAACTCTTCTGTCGTGACTTTCCCACCGGTTTCGATATGAGCCGTGACCTTACCCTTGGCGCGGTCAAGCTTCTTCACCATGGATTTTTCACGAATTTTCATACCCTGCGCAACAAAACTCTTCTTCGCAAAGGCACTGATTTCAGCATCTTCAACAGGCAACGCGCGATCCATCACCTCGACAACCGTCGTATCGGCGCCAAGGGTGTTATAGAAACTCGCGAATTCAATGCCGATTGCGCCGGACCCGATTACGAGGAGCTTTTTAGGCATATGCGGCGGTTGTAGCGCGTGTTTATAGGTCCAAACATGCGCGCCATCAGCCTCAAGGCCAGGCAACTCGCGGGCTCGAGCGCCCGTTGCCAAAACGATATTTTTAGAGCTGAGGACCTCTTCGCCCTTCTCGGTCTTCACAGTGACCTTGCCCTGACCTGAGAGTTTTGCCTCTCCCATCACCACATGAATTTTGTTTTTCTTCATCAGATGGCTGATGCCGCCAGACAATTGCCCAGCCACTTTGCGCGAACGCTGCACAACCGCATCGAGATCGTAATCAATGCCTTTGGCGCTGAGGCCAAATTCCTTGGCGCGATGCATCAGGTGGAACACCTCGGCAGAGCGCAGCATCGCTTTGGTCGGAATACAGCCCCAATTCAAGCAGATGCCGCCCATGTGTTCACGTTCCACAATCGCAACGTTCAGGCCAAGTTGCGCGCCGCGAATGGCAGCCACATAGCCGCCCGGCCCTGCGCCGATCACGATCATATCGAATTGGTTTTTGCTCATTGCGGGCCTCCTCTTTGAGGGTAAGCTACTCAGAGGCTTCACAAATGAAAAGAGCAGCCGAAGCTGCCCTCTCGTTTCTTTGAATTTAGTCGGCTTTACCTAGGCACTGACGCTTTGCAGTTCACGAACTGTGCTGGAATAGCCCCCGTTTGCGACATAATCTTGCTCAACGTCCGTGAATTTACGGGCGAGCGCCTCATTGCGATACGGGAAACGACCAAATTTGCGGTTCACTTCGCGGTGCGCTTGCGCGTGAAGCAGATTGCTTTCGCCCGTTTTCGGCATGCGTTCTTTCATCAAACGAATGCAACGTTCCTGATCGCATAGGCTCTCGGAATGCATCAACGGCATGTAAAAGAATTGGCGCGCTGGTTCGTCGACCCGCATATCCCAATTTCGATCAATCGCGACCTTCGCTGCGGCGAGCGCAGCCTTGTCAGAGGCAAACGCTTTGGACGTGCCCCGAAACATATTACGTGAAAACTGATCCATCAGAATGATGTAGGCCAAGGCCCCATTTGGATAGGTCAACCAAAGCCCGAATTTGCCTTGCATCGCCTCATTCCAAGTCGCTTCAAAGCGATCTCGGATTTCTTGATCCAGCCCCTTGTCCGAAGCGTACCAATCACTTGGTTTCTTTTCATCTAACCAAAAACTTAAAACATCTTCCGGTGCCGCAATCATGCTTATTCTCCCAATTGCGCGTCAGTAATAACGTTACGTTACCTATAGCTTAACCATTGGTGCCAATAACAAAATGCGTCAATTGCGACATAATTACGGGGAATTTTCCTCCATTTGCTCCTCAATCGCGTTTTCAATCGCAATTTCCTGCGCAACCTCAACAAAAACAGGGGTTGAGGACGGCATAATCGCTTGGAATCCTGCAGTATCTTCGACGGAGGGCGCTGAACGTTGTGTCATTCGGAACACAGCGTATGCAGCTATGGCGAGCATCAGCGTAGAAATCACACCAAAAAACGCGCCGGACCCCATGTTCGACATCAACCAACCTGTGATGATCGGTCCAGAAATCGCCCCCATTCCACTAACAAAGACCATGCCACCTGACGCGGCGGCCATATCTTCGTGCTCCAGAAAGTCATTGGTATAGGCCAGAAACAGCGAATAGAGCGGATTAGATGTTCCGCCAATCACGAAGGCCGCAACGATCAACAGGTTGAAATCTTTCCCCCAAAAAATTGCAACGACAGCAGCCAAACCGCCCAAAATTGCAGAGCCAAGGATCAACAAGCGCCGATCCATGCGATCAGACAGCCAGCCAATTGGATACTGCATCAGCAATGCACCGATATAAAACGCGGAAACAAAGATCGAAATTTGTGCAACGCTCAAGCCCGCTTGCCCGCCAAAGACCGCAGCCATGCCAAACTGGGCAGAGAACACGCCGCCAAGCAAGAACATACCGACAAACCCAAGCGGCGATGCTGTATAAAGTTCGCTTAGTGACATGGGCTTGGTGGTATCAAATGCGGGTGTCGGCGTGATCGACAACAAAATTGGCGCAAAGGCCACGGAAACCAGAACCGACGGCACGATGAACAGGATAAATCCGGACGGATCTCCCAAAAGCATAACGCCCTGCGCCGCCACGATTCCGATCATTTGAACGATCATATAAAGGGAAAGGGTCTGACCGCGTGTTTCGTTCGTTGCGGAATTGTTCAGCCAGCTTTCGGCGGTGACATACACACCAGAAAAACAAAATCCGATAATTATGCGCCCAACGATCCAAGCATTCGCATTGGTCAGCGCAGGATATAGGATCAAAACCGCAGAAATAAGCGAGCCAAGCGCCGCAAAGACACGCACATGTCCAACACGGCGGATCATCTCAGGCGTCGCGCGCGAGCCGCCCAAGAAACCGACAAAATAGGCCGACATGACAAGCGACATTTGAAAGGTGGAAAACCCTTCAATTTCGCCGCGCACACCAAGCAACGTGCCTTGCAAACCATTGCCAAGCATCAGCAGCATCATACCAAACAACAGAGCCCAAGAATTTGAGAGAACTAAGAACATATCGCGCCTCATAATTGGCAGCTTCAAAAACCCAGCGTGTAGGTGCGCGGCCATATAAGGTCTGGTGCAAGAACGACATCACATGGTCCATGCGCGCCTTTATCTTAGCACCTTATGCGCTTGGAATAAGCACCGAGCTGTCGCCATAGGAAAAGAACCGATACTGGTTCTCGATCGCATGCGCGTAAATCGCATCAACCGCCTCTTTTCCCATCAGTGCCGAAACCAGCATCATCAAGGTGCTCTTGGGAAGATGGAAGTTTGTCATCAGCGCCGTTGCAACATTAAAGCCAAAGCCGGGGTAGATGAAAATGTCGGTCTCCCCCTCCCATGGCGCAATCGCACCGCTGGCTTGCGCCGCGCTTTCGATCAAACGCAAAGCGGTTGTACCCACCGGAATAACACGGCGACCTTCGGCCTTGGCCTTGGCTATCTGTGCAGCCGCGGCTTCGCTGACCTGCCCCCATTCCGCATGCATTTTATGGGTGGTCACATCGTCGACCTTCACAGGCAGGAACGTCCCTGCCCCCACATGCAACGTCACATGGACAAATTCAACGCCCTGCGCGCGCAACTGATCCAGCAGTGCTTCATCAAAATGAAGCGATGCGGTCGGCGCAGCAACGGCACCTGAATTTTCGGCAAAGACCGTTTGGTAGTCCTGTTTATCCTGCGCATCCGCTGGCCGGCGCGCGGCAATGTAGGGCGGCAAAGGCATTGCCCCCGCTTCTGCCAAGGCCGCATCGAAATCATCGCCTTGCAGGTTAAATTCGAGAGTACCCTGACCGTCTTCCTTTGCAAGAAGTGTCGCGGAAAGATCATTTGAAAAGCGGATGACCTCGCCTTCTTTCACCTTGCGCAATGGTTTGATCAACGCGCGCCACGCACCCTGCTCTGCGCTTGGTTCAAGCAACGTTACTTCGATCTTTGCTTCGCCAGACCCATGTTCGCTTTCACGGCGGCGCAGACCAAACAAACGCGCAGGAATAACCTTGGTGTCATTGAGAACCAGAACATCACCTGCACGAAAAATCTCAGGCAAATCAGAGACATAACGATCCTCGATGTGATCGCCTTGCGCCAGCAACAACCGCGCAGAACTGCGCGGTTTCGCAGGGCGCGTCGCAATCAACTCTTCTGGCAGTTCGAAATCAAAGTCACTTAGTTTCATATCAAAGGTCAGACGTTTTATTGGCTCAGTTGCGGCGGCGGGCGGCGGAAAATCTCGCGGAACATGCCCGGAGTGAACAAGGACAGCGGGTTAACTTGCACATTTGGCGATGCCGCCGGCCCTTGCGCTGTGTAGTTGAACCCAATGAGACCTTCGCCGCGCCTTGTAAAGATCGATCCGATCCCGTTGATCGCAAAAAACGGCGAAACGACGCCCTGCATATCCATCGTTTTGCGCGCCACATTGTAATAGCCATCTACAGAAAGCCCCAAAGACGGGCCAACCGCGCTCGCCTTGGTCACCGTGATTGTGCTGGGCGTGATGCGAAACGTGGCGTCCACTTCGGCAAACATAAGGCCCCGTCCATCCATCTGTTCGAGCAGGCCAATTCCGCTGGCCGCGCTCAAAACAGCAAGCGCTGGCGGCGCATCGCGTAAACGGATGTTGGTGATTGCCAAAGTGCCATCATATTCCCCAGCCGCCGCGCGCGGGTCCAATCGCAAGGTTAATGCGCCCTCATTGGCACTGCTTAAAAGTCCAGCGGCACTGATCACACGTCCCGCATTGCTGGATTTGATTTCGACCGCAGTGCGCCCACCCTTTGGCAATGTGCGACCCGTGACCTGCATTTGACCATTTAGATCGCCGCTAAAGTCCCCTGTAAGCCCTCTGTCAGAAACGAACGCTCCTTTGAAATTGCGCAATGTCATATCACTGGTCACTTGCAAACGATCCAATGTGACGTCGAGCGGAACACTGCCGCCAGCAGCCCCCGACCCACCCGTGTTTTGCGCAGGGATGCGGCGCATGTCCAAACTCCCACCTGCAATCGTGACCGCGGGTGTCACATTCGCGCCGCGCCCCGTCAGCGTGAGCGGCGCATCGAGCCAATCCCCCGCCTTGACCCTTTGAAAACTGGCCCGCTCGAGCGAGCCGGAATTTCGGATGGTCACCGCTCCGTTCGCAAACAAGCCCGGCGCATCAAGGGTCAACCCCGTAACGCGCGGCGGTCCTGATTGTGCACTGCCAAGCCGACCGCGCACGGAAAGCTGGCCCCGCGTCCCAGTTCCAAGGCGCCAGCCCAAGGGATCAATGCGTAGTCCCAGTCCTGCAAGATTAGAAGTCAAAGCAAAATTAGGCGCGACATCAGGCTTGAGATCGAGCGTGATTTGCCCTTGTCCCTGTCCTGAAACAGAGCCCTTGGGCAGACCTATGTTGAACGCGTTGACAAAACGTTCCGAGAGTTCGATTTGACCCGACACCTGGCTACCCGCGCCAGGCGTGCCAAGTGGCATGCGCCATGCCCCTTCAAAGGTAACGCCGTCGATACTACCCGCACCATCCAAAGAAATCTGATCCGGAAGCGCGCGCAGATCAAGTTGGCGCGCAGCCAAAACGCGCCCATCTACCAACGTTTCGCTGCGCACATCTGAAATCTTGCCTGCGATATCAAATTCGATTTCCGATGTGGCGATCTGCTGTTTCAATGGAAGTGTGATGTCACCGCTCAAAACCGCGCGACCTTGGGCAAGGTCGACGCTTTGGCCTGCCTTGCTCAGGAATTCAAAAGGCTTTTGGTCTAGCAACGATAATGCTGCAGTCACCGCGCTTTGCGTTTCCAGTTGAATGTTTGCAGGCGCGCCCTTCAAGCGCATGTCTGGGATTTCAAAGACCGTGCTCGACACATCCACACGACCGCCTTTTGGGGCTATCACGACCCCTTTTTCAGCGACCGCTATCAGACGTTCATCATCAATGTGCAGAAACCCACGTCCCTCTTGCAAAGGCGGCATTTGCTTCATGAAACGAACACTTGCGTCGTCAAAGGCAAAGCCAAGGTGTAGATCAGGTTTAGCGCCAGCCTCCGCGCGAAATGCCAGCCTGACTTTGCTCAATTCACCTTTCAGAATGTTATTCGCGATCCAAGTCCGCGTGTTTTGTTTCAGATCATCGGGCCAGACGCGTAAAACTTCTTTGATTTCGAGCGTATCTGCGCCCGCATCCACCTTTAAGCGCCAGCCGTCCAAACCAATATCGGCCTGCGCTGAGGCAATCAAAACCTGCCCCGCTTCGCGCAGCACAAGTTGCCCTATGTCCAAGCGGAACGGATCAAACACCAGACGCATATCAACATCGGCTTGCTCAAGGGTCACAGGTTCTGGATAGAGGCCATCTGGATTTGCTTTGATACTACTTACGCTAAATTGACCAAGCATTGCTTCAGGCCAGCCACCGGGCGCATTTTGCATACGGGCGCGGCCTTCGCCCCGCATTTCAAACCAAGCGGACTTAACGTTCAGCTCTGAGAATTCGAGGATATTATCGTCAGGTTCATAGGTGAAATAAGCCTGCGCGCCCTCAAATGGGATCGGCTTCGCCTCATCTTCTGGCTGAACAACGCCTTCGCCAATTTGAAGCGTCGCATTGAGCGGACCAAGTTCACCGCGATCATCAACAACCGTGCGCAAGGAACCTGAAATTGGCGCTCGCAGCGCTTCCATCCATGCCAAAGCCTCTGATTGGCTGGCGATATCCTCAGAAGGCGCATCCGCGAGCGTCAGACCGATTTGCGCCGCCGGTGAGCCGATATCGCTGTCATAGCTCATCTCCAAAGTGGTCGCATAATCCTGCCCACCGAGCAGCGCGAAATCCGCGCCCATGGACAGCTGGTCGTTCTTGGTGCTCAGGCGCATCCGCCCGCCATCGACGGTCCACGCACGGCCAGCGCGCGCATCTTCATACAGAACCGTCAGACTGTTCGCCTCAACCTCGCGCAAATACTGAAGCTCTGGCCGCACGAGCAATTGATCTAGACGCTCAATAAGTTCCACAAGGCTCGCGCCCTGCCCAGTGGATTGCAAAGCCGAGCCGATGGTCAGATCGAAACTCCCATCTGAAGCGCGACGTAATTTCATCAGCGCGCCAGATAGTGAGACCTTCTTAGGTGAGAACTGCCCTTGCAAGGCTGCGGGGAATGACGCCCTAACGCTCAACTCGCTCAAAGACGCAAACGGCAGCCCTGTTTCATCGCGCACAGATACGTTTTGCAAAAACACCCGCGGGCTCAAATCAGAGCTTTCGATGCGCAAAAAGATACTACCGAGGTTAATGTCGAGCGTCGGCAGAGCTTCTGCCAATCGTTCTTCAACCCTTTGTTGCAACCATTCAGGCGCACGCAAGTCTCGGCCAATCAGCAGAACAAAACCAACCAAAAGCGCGAGGCCAAAGCCAAAAACACCGCGCAGTAAAGCCTGCGCGAAATGCCGCTTTTTAAAGCGCCGATCACGTTTTGGCTGCACCTCAGCCTCTTGAGGCTCAGTGTTTGACAGCTCCTGCTCTGACTGCGGTGTTTCGTTCATTTTTTTGAGTGTCTGCCCTTTTTACCGACGCGCAGCGTTCTATTGTCTGACCTCTTCTAATATGAAACCAAGAGCGGCGAAACCAAAGGGACAACAAATGATCGAAATCGGAGATAAAGCGCCAGAGTTCACTCTGCCAGCCACTGCAGAACAGGAATTGAGCCTCAAGGGATCAGGCCCGTTGGTTCTGTTTTTCTATCCGCGTGACAACACGCCGGGCTGCACCAAGGAAGCCATCGCTTTCACGGGAATGGAGCAGGAATTTGCCAAGCTGGGCGTGAAAATCTGGGGCATTTCTGCAGACGACATGGCCAGCCACGAAAAATTCGTCGCCAAACATGCGCTGACGATGCCGCTCTTGAGCGATACAGACAACGCTGTTTGCGAGGCTTATGGCGTGTGGAAAGAGAAAAACATGTATGGCAAAAAGTTCTTTGGGATCGAGCGTTCGACCTTTTTGATTGATGCCGATGGCACGCTCGCTCAGGTCTGGCGCAAGGTGAAAGTGCCCGGACACGCCGAGGCGGTTTTGGATGAAGTAAAGGCGTTAATCGCATGAAACCTTTGGCGGATATGGCACTGGATGTTCTGCAAACTGCAGATGGTCGCGCAAAAACAGCGCTCTCGCATAAATATGCAGCCGAATGGCGCGCTGCGCGTGAAGGCGGTGATCTGCCAGAAATCGGGACTGCCAATCCGCCAATGCATCCTGCACGCCCGGACAAGCCTGAACTTCTGTCACCGCGCGATGTTCCCCATCGCAAACCGGGCAGTGAACTTGGCCGGATCGCGCTGTTACATGCCGTTGCTCATATTGAATTGAATGCGGTTGATCTGCACTGGGATATCATCGCGCGCTTCAGCCATATCTCTTTGCCTGCTGGGTTTTATGACGATTGGGTCAGTGCTGCTGACGATGAATCCAAGCACTTCAATCTGCTCTGTGATTGCCTTGAGGAACTGGGCAGCCACTATGGCGCCCTTCCCGCACATGCAGGCATGTGGCGCGCGGCAGAAGACACCGCAGAAGACTTCATGGGGCGCTTGGCCGTTGTGCCAATGGTGCTCGAAGCGCGCGGCCTCGATGTTACACCCGGCATGATCAAAGTGTTCAAAAACGCCAAATTGGACAGCGCGGTTTCTGCGTTGGAAACCATCTATGCTGAGGAAGTGAGCCACGTCGCTTACGGCTCTAAATGGTTCAATTTCATGTGCGGGCGTGAAAATAGCGATCCCAAGGAAGTGTTTCACGCCCTTGTGCGGCGGTATTTCCATGGCAAACTGAAACCACCCTTCAATGAAGAAAAGCGCGCGGATGCGGGCCTGCCACCTGACTTTTATTGGCCCCTGACAGAAGACCTTTAGCACATATTTTGCGGCCCGATAGAAACCGCCAAGACATTGAGCTAGGCGGTTTTTTGCCACAATTCTCAATAAATTCCCCCTATTTCGAATCACAGCGCCCAAATGACTTGCGTGCATGCGAGGGGCTGTTTAAGGAATTTGTTAAGGCGCCGCGGGTCCACCACTCGGATCCATAACGAGCGTCATTATTGGGTTGGGACAATAAAGGGATGCTGGTTTGCGGACACGGCTTTCAATGAAGTTTAACGCGTTCTTAGAACGTCATTTTCCTGAGCGCAGGCTTTTCTTGCGCTCTGACGCGGACACGCGATTTATTCGCTTGCGTCCAGGAACACAAATCATCGGCTTTGTGGGCGTTGCTACGATTGTAGCATGGTCCATCATTGCGACGTCGATCTTACTAATGGACAGCATTGGTTCGGGTAATTTCCGTGACCAAGCGCGCCGAGATCACGAAGCATATGAGCGGCGTTTGAACGAGCTATCGGCAGAGCGCGATGCGCGGGCCGAAGAAGCCCTTGCTGCGCAAGACCGCTTCAACGCGGCTCTTAGCCAAATTTCCATGATGCAATCTGAGCTGCTGACCTCCGAAACGCAGCGTCGAGAGTTGGAAACAGGTATCGAAGTTGTACAAGCCACGCTGCGCAAAACGATGAAAGATCGTGAAGCAGCGCGTGAACAACTGGCAGAGCTGTCTGATGGCGGCGCCGGCCTTGCTGCTGGAAATGCGACAGACGATGCCGCGATGGATTTCCTTGCCAGTGCGCTTGAAGCCACGGCCAAGGAACGTGATCAGGTTGTTCTGGATGCACAAGACGCTTTGATCAAAGCCGAAGAAATGCAGGCCGAGATCAAGGTCATGGCCGACAAGAACGATCAAATCTTCCGTCAGCTTGAAGAAGCTATGACTGTTTCTGTCAAACCGCTCGACAAGATGTTCCGAGCAGCTGGCATGAACACCGACCGCATTTTGAATGAAGTGCGCAAAGGCTATTCTGGCCAAGGTGGCCCGCTCACTCCACTGAGTTTCTCGACGCGTAGCGAAGCGCCTTCTGGTGAAACAAAGCGCGCGAACCAAATCCTCAAGGATATGGACTCTCTTAACCTATACCGGATCGCTGCCCAAAAAGCGCCATTCGCTACCCCTGTTAAAAACTCGTTCCGCTTCACGTCCGGCTTTGGTCGTCGTTGGGGCCGCATGCATAACGGCACAGACTTCGCCGCTGCTCACGGTACGCCAATCTATGCAACGGCTGACGGTGTTGTGATACACGCGGGTTGGCAATCAGGCTATGGTAAGCTTGTAAAAATCCAGCACCAGTTCGGGATCGAAACACGATACGCCCATCAATCAAGAATTCGCGTCAAGGTTGGACAAAGAGTCTCGCGCGGACAACGCATTGGTGATATGGGCAACACAGGACGTTCTACAGGTACCCATCTACACTATGAAGTTCGTGTAGGCGGGAAACCCGTCAATCCAATGATTTACATTAAGGCTGCAAACGATGTTTTCTAAAAGCAAAATCAATGAGCCCGGCCCAAACGCGGACGGCACAACACCAAGCACTCCAGAAGCCAGCACATCAGCTGCGCCTGCTGTGCCACCACGTGCAAGCGAGTTCAAAGCTTCTGCACCTAAGGCAAAGCCACCGGCCTCTACCCTGTCTGCAGACCTGCACATCACGGGCAACCTGAAAACAACCGGCGATATTCAGGTCGAAGGCACTGTTGAAGGCGACATCCGTGCGCATCTTTTGACAATCGGTGAAACCGCAACGATCAAAGGCGAAGTGATCGCAGATGACGTTGTCGTCAACGGCCGCATCGTTGGCCGTGTGCGTGGTCTCAAGGTTCGCCTGACATCCACAGCGCGCGTTGAGGGTGATATCATCCACAAGACTATCGCGATCGAAAGTGGCGCACACTTTGAAGGTTCCGTGCAGCGTCAGGATGATCCGCTCAACACAAAAGGTGCCTCCAAGGTTCCAACTGGCGCACCGAAGCCCGAGTGATCCCTTTGGTGTCCAAAAGATTTAGAGAGGGTCGCTTCGTGCGGCCCTTTTTCATGCACAGCTTAAAATTAACTGTGAACGCATGAGCGATAAATACGCCGCCTTTATGCCCGGTGCGAGCATCGCTAAAACGGCCCCTGATCCTCTAAGCCTCTTAGGTTGGTCCGCCTTCTTTTCCCAGCAAACCGACGCAGATAGCTTACTCGAAACGCCGCCCATGCGAGTCACATCCGTGCATCGCAGTGGCTTGCAAGTGCAAGGCGTCGACACGCGGGGCGTTATTCCACCGCGCAAAGATGTGACCGTCGGAGATTGGGTGCTATTCAATGCAGAGATCCCGCAAGACAGCGTCCTTCTTGAGCGAAAG
>NZ_JBDWVM010000465.1:0-17124 GCF_039984035.1 Planktotalea sp.
GGTTTGATTTGTCTCGCATTGCCGGGGGAGCGGATCGACGCGCTTGGGCTTGAATTGATGAGCACCAACAACTCATCACGCCATGAAACGGCCTTTACCATTTCTATCGAAGCACGCGAAGGCGTGACCACAGGAATTTCAGCCCATGATCGCGCGCGCACCGTTGCTGTCGCGATTGATGCGGGCAAAGGCGCGGCTGACATTGCAACGCCGGGGCATGTCTTCCCGCTCAAAGCGCGTGATGGCGGCGTTCTCGTGCGTGCAGGTCATACTGAGGCAGCGGTCGATGTCTCACGCCTTGCAGGTTTGAACGCATCGGGCGTTATTTGCGAGATTATGAATGACGATGGCTCCATGTCGCGTTTGCCCGAATTGATCCCTTTCGCGGAAAAACACGGGCTGAAGATTGGCACGATCTCTGATTTGATCGCTTATCGCCGTCGTCACGACAACCTTGTGAAAGTGCGGGCTGAGGAAACGATCACTTCCGAGTTTGGTGGCGACTGGGCTATGCGCATCTATGCGGATGAAACCCAAGGTGCGGAACATATCGTGATGATCAAAGGTGACATTTCTGGGGATACTCCGGTGCTTACGCGGATGCACACAATGAACCCTATGCTGGATATGATCGGCGCTGGCCCCAATGGGCGCGCGTCTGAATTTGGTGATGCGATGCGCCTTGTTGCGGACGAGGGGCGCGGCGTCGTTGTGCTCTTGCGTGATACTGCGATGAAGCTTGATCCTGACGATGATGGTGCATCACCACAAACGCTGCGCCAGTATGGTCTTGGCGCGCAAATCCTTAGCTCACTTGGGCTGTCAAAGCTGGAACTCTTGACGAATTCGCCGACGCCTAAAGTCGTCGGCCTCGAGGCATATGGTCTTGAAATCGTTGGAACACGCAAAATCTCGGAGCTTGGATAATGGCCGGACATGAACAGCACTACATTCTGCCGCGTGCGGAGTTTGATCGCTCCGTCAAACTGCTGATCGTTGTGTCGCCCTATTACAAGGATATTGCCGACAACATGGTCGCAGGCGCCATCGCGGAAATCGAAGCTGTTGGTGGGACATACGAAATCACCGAGGTTCCGGGCGCTTTGGAAATCCCGACAGCGGTTGGCATTGCTGAACGTCTGAGTAACTTTGATGGCTATGTCGCTTTGGGCTGCGTTATTCGCGGTGAAACGACGCATTACGATACTGTGTGCAATGACAGCTCGCGCGCGCTGCAGCTCCTTGGTTTGCAAGGGCTTTGTATCGGTAACGGCATCTTAACTGTTGAAAATCGCACGCAAGCAGAGGTGCGCGCTGATCCTAAAGACCAAAACAAAGGCGGCGGCGCGGCTGCTGCGGCCTTGCATCTTATTGCGCTCGCTCGTAAGTGGGGCGGCCAGCGTAAAGGGGTCGGGTTCAAACCGACGGACGATGAATATCAAATCGCTGGCTTCGCTAAAGGAAAAGACCTCGCATGACGACCGATACGCCGCTTTCAGGTAATGCCAAACGTAAGATGAAATCTGCTGCGCGCTTTTACGCCGTGCAGGCGCTGTATCAGATGGAAATTTCTGGTCAGACAACAGATAAAGTCATCGTTGAATTCCTGAACCATCGTTTTGGGGCGGTGTATGAGGACATGGAATTTGTTGAGGGCGACACGGATCTGTTCCAAAAGCTTGTGCGCGATGCTGTGAACCATCAAGCGAAGATCGATCAGATGACGGATCGCGCCTTGGTCGCGAAATGGCCTATTGGTCGGATTGATCCGACTTTGCGTGGCTTGTTCCGCGCTGCTGGCGCAGAATTGGTCGACGCGGATACGCCGCCGAAAGTAGTCATCAAAGAGTACGTAGAAATCGCTGGTGCGTTTTTCCCTGAAGGAAAAGAACCGCGCTTTGTGAACGCGGTTTTGGATCACGTGGCACGCGAGGCGCGCCCAGATCAGTTCTGATCATACTTACGAAAAACCTTAACGCGTGACCTCACTTATAGAGTGCGCAGGAGCATTAGTGATCAGCTTATTCGTGTGAATAATACTTGATTGAGCGCTGCATTGTCTCCACGCTGCTGGTGATGGCCCAATTATTAGGGGGTCGATCTTTCCAGCAAGGAGCATTTTGAATGACCAAGCTATCCAAAGGCGCATTGGGCGCCAATGTTGCTATTTCAAAGAGTACTGCCCGTTTCGCAAAAGCGCTTTTGTTCGTGACATCTACAATGGTGCTGGCACAACCTGCCTCGGCAGAACTGGTCCGTATCGAAGCTGTGGGCGAGATTGACTTTGTAAACAGCGCCCTCGGCAACGCCTTTTCCCTCGGGCAAAAGGGCATGATGATCTTAACCTATGACACCGATGCCGTGGACACCAACGAATCTGAGACGGTCGGGACTTTCCCGAAAGGTGCGATAAAGACGTTTCAAATATTCGACAAAGATTACAATCCTTACTTCACTTTTGAAAAGGAAGCAGGGGGAACAATGTCCGTCACCGATGGTGGTACGACAAATGACAGTTTAACGCTAAAAAGCTATACTGCAGCACGTCTCAAGGAAAACCCAGACGACGGCATGCGTGGCCCAGCTCGGAACTCCCTGAAGTTGCTTGGCGGCTTTTTTGTTGCTTTGGACAGTTCAGTGAATGTGTTCCCAAATGACCATTTGCCGCCTCCAGACGACGAAGAAAGCCTAGAATGGCCCGGACGTGCGTTTTACTTTTCCCTTCAGTATTGTTCGGGGTGTCGAAACGGGGGAGGATTTGGTCGAGGTGTCAACTTCAAGATCACTCAAGCCAGTGCTTTCGAGCTGGAAGATCCGGTTCTCACATTAGAACCCGATGGCGCAGAGCTGATTGCCAAAGGCACGTTGGATGCAACGGCACTTGGAACCTTCGCCAAGGCGCAGAAAAATAACCCAAACGCGAAAACAATAGTGCTGTCAAACATTCCAGGATCAGCGGATGACGAGGCCAATGTGGTTCTTGGCGTAAAAATCCATAAGGCTGGATATGACATGCGCGTACCCGCAGATGGTCTAATTGCATCTGGTGGTGTGGACATGTTCCTTGCAGGGAATAAGCGTGAGCTAGAACCGGGCGCCTGCGTCGGGATTCACAGCTGGTCTGGTGATGGAGTTGAGGGGAAAGATATCCCCAGAAGCGATAAGCGCCATGCGATGTATCTGAAGTACTTCATCGATATTGGCATTCCAGAAGCCTTTTACTGGCACACGCTTAACGCGGCGCCAGCAAATGGCATGCACTACATGACGCAAGATGAAGTTAATCAATTTGCTCTGACAACATCGCCTGCGCCAGTGCTGAGCACGAAAGCCGAATGCGATTTGCGGTAGTTGAATTTGTTAGATTGATTGAGAAGCTGCTCTTTGCCGCTCGAACTCATGCGTGTTCGGGCGGTGAAGGCATTTCTTGATAAAGCCTACGCGCTCATAAACCCTAGGGATTGTCTTTCCGTCAGGGGGTAAAAGTGGCGGAACCGCACGCAACCGTTCTGGTTTTGATTCCCGAGGACCTGTATGTACAGGTGGGCGCCAGGTAAGTGGACCAGGGTCCAAACAGAGCCAGCTCCCTAGGAAATGCTTAAGGCCACTGGAATGCTACCGACAAACAAGAAGGGCAGAAACCGCCACCGCTTTATCTAGTGCGCGCAAGGGCGCGCGGCAAGGGGGGGCGGCGAAATGCGAGACTTGATTTTGTTCACACTTTGTTCATATTGTTTCGTATGGAACAGTTAACAGATACCCCGATGATGCCTGGACAGCTTTTGGCGCGTGGCGTTTGCCGTCATATGGCAACCCATGGCTTTGTTAGCATTGAGGAATTTGTGCCAACGCGTGGTTTGCGCGTTGATGTGCTCGCTTTGGGACCAAAGGGCGAACTTTGGGTGATCGAATGCAAATCGAGCAAGGCTGATTTTCAATCTGACAAGAAATGGGAAGGTTATCTTGAATGGTGTGACCGCTATTTCTGGGCCGTTGACGAAGATTTCCCTGTTGAACTCTTGCCTGATGACACGGGTCTCATCCTTGCAGACGCCTATGACGCGGAAATCATGCGAATGGGACCCGAAACAAAATTAGCAGCAGCGCGGCGCAAAGTGATTACCCACAAATTCGCAACCCATGCAGCGCGCCGATTGCAAGCGCTGCGCGATCCGCGAAAAAAGCTCTGGGTCTGATTATTTTTGCGGGATAGCGCGGGCACGCGCTGCAGCAGAGCGAATTTCTTCTGCGATTTCTTCCGCTTCTTCAGGGTCAAAATCCATCGGGATTTCAATGCCGTTGCCTTCAACAAAGATACGAACCATGCCCGCGTCGGTCGGACCGATTTGCAGGTTCGCTTCGATATCGCGTTCTGTGTCGATTCCCATGGATGCATCCCTTCAAAGTTGCCCACTTGAGCTACTCAAAAAGCCTTTGCTGTTCAAGAGGTAAGGGACTGCGATTGCTGAAACATGCGTTCGCACTTCAAGGATTGCTGCGGTGGATTAGCGAAAATACATCGCTGAAAAACATTCTAAAATCGTGCGTTAGAACTCGAAAAGGGTCTTGCAATCGCTTGAACCAAAAGCTATTTGCCCCGTGTGTGCCGCCTTAGCTCAGTTGGTTAGAGCACTGGTTTGTGGAACCAGGGGTCCCCCGTTCAAGCCGGGGAGGCGGTACCATCCTTCTCCTACATTTTTGCATCGTCTAACTGACGCATATTTCGAAATCGTCATGCGGTTGCGATACAAAAAAACCTCATAGGCCCTTTGGAAGGCCATATGAGGTTCAGCCGCGACTTCTGCCGCAAGCCTTAAGGATATGTTCATATTTGCGATTAATTCGCGGTAAATCAATGAACAAGTCATGAATTGGTTAACGGCTTGCTGTCGCCTTGGGGGATATTACTGATCCGCGCTTTCGATCTGAATGCGTTGGCTCAGCTTGCCGCTCAATCGATCAAAAATCAAAATCTCATCCCCAGTTGTTACAACCGCATACCAAGTTTCGCCCATGGTTACTGCTTTGGCTTCAACGCCCGTCGGTAAAACGACCATTTCAGGCAGAAGCGCAGGTTTATCATTCAAACGGATGACAAGCAGGGCGATGATCAGTACAACGCCGCCAATCATTACCGCTGTCAGCACAGTCACCAGACGGCGCAGGAATCGCAATTGTGTGGGTTCTTCAATTTCTTCTTCGGGGGGCAGCATGAGCGCGTCCATTATTACCTTCGCGGTACAGGAAAATCCGCCGCCACGTCTTGATAAAGCGCTTTCACGCGATGTGCCAGAGAGCGCCTCGCTTTCGCGTACCCGCATTGCCAAATTGTTAGAAGCGGGCGCTGTCGTCATTGATGGCGTCGTCCAAAGCGATCCGAAGGCTAAAGTGCAAGAGGGCGCACAGGTTGAGATTACGGTCGAAGAAGCCAGCGAAAGCCATATTCTGCCCGAAGACATCCCGCTCGATGTAATTTTTGAGGACGATGATCTAATCGTGGTGAACAAACCTGCTGGCATGGTCGTGCATCCTGCACCGGGGACGCCCTCAGGCACTTTGGTAAATGCGCTTTTGCACCATTTTGAGGGCAAACTTTCTGGTGTCGGCGGCTCCAAACGCCCCGGCATCGTGCACCGAATTGATAAAGATACGAGCGGCTTACTCGTTGTTGCGAAATCCGATGCCGCGCACCATGGGCTTGCGGAACAATTCGCGGCTCACACGGCTGAGCGCGCCTATCTTGCAGTGACCAATGGTGTGCCAGAGGTGTCTGACCCGCGTATTCGCGGCATTCGAGGTGTGAGCTTTGAAACGGGTGGTGTGCTGAAATTAACGACGCAATTGGCCCGTCATAAGCATGACCGCCAACGCCAAGCGGTGCTTTTCGAGAATGGTCGTCATGCTGTGACACGTGCGAAACTGTTGGAGCGCTTTGGTGATCCAGCGTGTCTCGGGCTGGTCGAATGTCGTTTGGAAACGGGGCGTACACATCAAATTCGTGTTCATATGGCGCATGCTGGGCATGGGCTTTTGGGTGATCCCACATATGGCGGGCGTCGAAAGTTGCCGGCTAAAGCTCTTTCTGAGGTTGGTTTAGAGGCGGCAAAAAACTTCAATCGCCAAGCCTTACACGCTGCGTTGCTAGGGTTTGAGCATCCCGTCAGCGGTGAAATGTTGCGGTTTGAGGCGGAATTGCCTGAAGATATGGCCCAATTGTTACAAGATTTACGGTCTTAATCGGTGCACAGCACGTCCGCGTGAGCGCGCAGTAACGTAGCTGGTAATCGGTCGGTAAAGCGCCCAAATTTATTTCAACACAACTTTCGACTGTGGGGTCTTGAAACCCTACGTCACCGTACTTAACTGAATGTTAACGAAGTAAACATAGAGGGGCAGGGACATGGCCAATTACGCAAATCTACCCGCACCAACGCCGGAAGGTGGTTTAAACCGCTACATGCAGGAAATCCGCAAATTTCCTATGCTTGAGCCGGAAGAAGAATACATGCTCGCAAAAAGCTGGGTCGAAAAGCAAGACACCGCAGCTGCGCATAAGATGGTGACATCTCACCTACGCCTCGCGGCGAAAATCGCGATGGGCTACCGTGGCTATGGCCTCCCGCAGGCTGAAGTCGTGTCCGAAGCCAACGTTGGTCTGATGCAGGCGGTGAAACGCTTTGACCCTGAAAAGGGCTTCCGCCTCAGCACTTATGCGATGTGGTGGATCCGCGCGGCTATTCAGGAATATATCCTGCGAAGCTGGTCCATGGTGAAGCTTGGTACAACGTCCGCGCAAAAGAAGTTGTTCTTTAACCTGCGCAAGGCGAAATCGCGCATTGGTGCATTGGAAGAGGGTGACATGCGCCCTGAGAACGTGGCGCGTATTGCCCATGATCTCGGTGTGACCGAAACCGAAGTCATCTCCATGAACCGCCGTATGTCTGGCGGCGATGCATCGCTGAACGCCACTGTTGGATCAGAGGGCGAAGGCACGATGCAATGGCAGGATTGGCTTGAGGATGAAGATGCCGATCAAGCGGGCGATTATGAGGCGCGCGACGAGCTTGAAGCGCGTCGAGAGCTTCTGAATGAGGCCATGGATGTGCTGAACGATCGTGAAAAGGACATTCTTGTTCAGCGTCGTTTGTCCGATAAGCCTGTGACGCTTGAAGAGCTGAGTGGCCAATACAACGTCAGCCGCGAGCGCATCCGCCAGATCGAAGTGCGGGCCTTTGAAAAACTGCAAGAGCGCATGCGCGAGATGGCGAGCGAAAAAGGCATGCTTGTGTCCGCTTAAGCTTTCAGCTGTTTTGAACGAGTGATAGCCTCCTCTCATATATTGAGAGGAGGCTTTTTTATGACGATGACACGCTGGGGCATTCTGGGGGCGTCAAAATTTGCGCGCCAGCATATGGGGCCCGCAATTGCGTTGGCGACGGGCGCTGAATTGGCCGCTGTCGCGACGCGCGATCCGAAAAAGGCAGACCCCTTCAAGTCTCTCAATGCGCAATTGCGTGTGCATGAAAACTATGACGCAATGCTCGCGGACCCAGATATAGACGCGATCTATGTTCCGCTCCCCAATGATTTGCATACGCCATGGGCGATCAAAGCCCTTGAGGCTGGCAAGCCTGTCTTGGTCGAAAAGCCCGCAAGTTTGAGCGTTGCAGAGATGGATAAATTGATTGCTGCGCGCGATGCGACGGGCGTTTTCGCGGCAGAAGCCTTTATGATCACACATCATCCGCAATGGGTGAAGATGCGTGAACTTTATCAAAGCGGTGTGTTAGGCGAATTGCGCCGCGTCGATGGCGTTTTCACCTATGACAATCACGCGGATACGAGCAACATTCGCCATCAGGCCGAGCGTGGTGGCGGCAGCGTACCGGACATTGGCGTGTACCCCTATGGGGCAGTTCGGTTTGTGACTGGACAAGAGCCGACTTCCATTCTGCACAAGAGCATTCAGCGTGAAATGGGCGTCGACGTCACAACGCGCATTTTAGCGGAATTTGACGGTTTTGAATTCGCCGCGCTCACCTCCATGCGCATGGCTCGTTGGCAATATATGGAATTTCACGGGAGTAACGGGGTGGCCCGATTAAGCGCGCCGTTCAATCCCATCAGCTTTGCAGAGGCGCGATTGGATCTAATCCATGCGTCAGGCCTGACGGAAAGTTTCGCTTGGCCGGGCGTGAACCAATATGTGCTTCAGGTCGAAGCCTTCCAAAAGGCGCTTCAAGGTGAAGACTATGCATGCCCGCTTGAATTCAGCCGCGGCACGCAGGCCATGATCGACGAAATTCTTGCATAAAAAAAGCAGCTCCAAATGAATGGAGCTGCCCAAATTCTCACGCCGCGCCGTTTTACTTGGCGGCGGCCTTTTTGCCGGTGGTTTTCTTTGCTGCAGGCTTCGCCTTTGCAGGTGCAGCACTGTTGGCGTCGATGAATTCCAGAACCAAGGGGCGGATATTGTTGCGCCAGCTTTTGCCCGCGAAGATGCCATAGTGCCCTGCTCCGGGCTCCAAGTGGTTCGCTTTCTTGGAATCTGGCAAGCCAGTGCACAAATTTAAGGCAGCGACACACTGGCCAGGTGCAGAAATATCATCGTTTGCACCCTCAACAGTTTTGACTGCAACGGTTGTGATTTTGCCAATATCGACCTTCTGACCCGCCACGACAAACTCATTCTTGGCGATCTCGCCCTCTTTGAAAATGCGCTCAACGGTTGAAAGGTAGAATTCCGCTGGCATGTCCATCACGGCCAAATATTCGTCGTAGAAACGGTTGTGCTGATCGTGATCCGAGCTTTCGCCTTTTGAGGCGCGCATGATTTGATCGTTGAAAGCTGTCATGTGACGCTCTGCATTCATCGACATGAATGAGGTAAGCTGCAACAGGCCCGGGTAAACTTTGCGACCGACACCTTTATATTTGAAGCCAACGCGCTGAATTGCGGTTTCTTCCAAGTGACCCATCGTGACGCTGTGGCCGAAATCGGTGACGTCTGTTGGGCTCGCGCTTGGATCGATTGGGCCGCCAATCAAAGTCAGGGATTTGGGCTGCGCGCTAGGGTCTTGTTCTGCCAAATATGCGGTTGCAGCAAGGGTCAAAGGCGCGGGTTGGCATACGGCGATCACATGCGTGTCAGGGCCAAGTTCACGCATAAAATCAACAAGGTAGAGCGTGTAATCTTCGATGTCGAACTTGCCTTCGGATACCGGAATGTCGCGTGCGTTGTGCCAGTCGGTCACGTAAACCTCGGCATCGCTGATGAGCGACTTTACAGTCGAGCGCAAAAGCGTCGCATAGTGACCTGACATCGGCGCAACCAAAAGGATGCGACGTTTCATCGTTTCGCGGCCTTGAACATCGAAATGA
The DNA here is from genome assembly GCF_039984035.1 of Planktotalea sp. GTDB lineage: Bacteria > Pseudomonadota > Alphaproteobacteria > Rhodobacterales > Rhodobacteraceae > Planktotalea. Next base: position 9,382 of record NZ_JBDWVM010000465.1, read on the forward strand.
ATGAGATCACCAAAAGGGCGCTCAACCACTGTTTCGACTTTGATCAGGTGATCGCGACCATCTTCGCAGGTAAAGCTGTCGAGGCCCCAATCAGGTTTCGCCACCATGCGTTCAAAAGAACGTTCCGTCACTTCACCCCAAGCCCCCAGCCATTGCAGCGCAGGATTTGGTATAGTGGCAAAAACAGGGAAGGCAGCCATCGATTTCGCCGTCGCACCCAACCATTGGTTGGTGTTTCGCATCGTTTCCATCATGTCGTAGGTGGCCATGTATTTCATCACTGCGTCCTTGCCTGATATCATTCGTTTGGAGCGATATAAATCGTCGCTTTGCCCGAGAATAAATGCGACGATGGTCGTATACAGCAAAATGCTGCATAGCAGCGAAGATAGTCGAGAAAATTCGAAATGACAACAAATGACGATGTTTCGGGGTCTACCACACCTCAGATGACCGCTAATTTGGAAAAAATCGAAGCCTTGTCAGAACGTTTGGTTAAAGCGATGTCGGGTACTAATCCGGCAAACCCAACATTAAACGGTCCGAATCAAGAGCTCTTTTCAGACGCTATCACCTCTTATTGGCAGGAGATGCTGAATAACCCTGCCAAGGTCTTTGAACACCAAGCCTCTTATTGGGGTAAATCGGTGAAACACTATGTTGAAGCACAGCAAGCCTTGTCCAAAGGCAAGCTGGAAGCGCCGAAAGATGAATTTACCAACGATCGTCGTTTTAAGAATGCGCTTTGGGAAACCAACCCGTATTTCAATTTCGTGAAACAGCAATATCTTATTAATGCAGAGGCAATCACCACAGCTGTTGAAAGCGTCGAGGGTATGGATGAGGTCGAAAAGACGCGCCTCAAATATTTCTCGCAGCAAATCATCGATATGATGGCACCAACCAATTTCTTGGGCACCAACCCTGATGCTCTCGAGCGCGCGGTAGAAACCGACGGCCAAAGCCTGCTAGATGGGTTGGAAAACCTTGTATCCGATCTTGAGGCCAACAATGGTGAGCTGATTGTGAAGCTCGCCGATGAAAAGGCGTTTGAGCTGGGGGTGAATATCGCGACAACACCTGGTCGCGTGATCTACCGCAACAAGATGATGGAACTGATCCAGTATGCACCGGCGACGGAAACCGTGCATGAGACGCCAATCATCATGTTCCCGCCTTGGATCAACAAATACTACATTCTCGACCTGAAGAAGCAGAACAGCTTGATCAAATGGATCACGGAGCAAGGCTATACCTTGTTCGTCGTGTCATGGATCAATCCCGATGCCAGCTATTCCGACGTTGGCATGGAAGATTACATCGAGGATGGCTATCTCACCGCGATCCGCGAGGTCAAAGAAATCACCGGTCAAAAGCAAGTGAATTGCATTGGCTATTGTATCGCGGGAACGACGCTGAGCCTGACGCTGTCACTGCTGAAAAAACGTGGTGATAAAAGTATTAAATCCGCAACCTTCTTTACCACACTGACAGATTTCTCCGTTCAGGGCGAATTTACACCCTTCCTTCAAAACGATTTCATCGATGGGATTGAGGAAGAGGTGAAAGCACAAGGGTATCTACGATCCTTTATCATGGGACGTACTTTCAGCTTTTTGCGCTCGAATGATCTGATCTACACGCCTGCGATCAAAAGCTACATGATGGGCGAGGCACCGCCAGCGTTTGATTTGCTCTATTGGAATGGCGATGGCGCAAATCTGCCGGGTAAAATGGCGATGCAGTATTTACGTGGGCTTTGCCAATCAAATGAATTTGCCGATGGTGGGTTCGAATTGATGGGCGAAACGCTCAATCTAAAAGACGTGGATGTGCCTGTTTGCTCGATTGCATGTGAAACCGATCACATTGCAGCTTGGAAAAGTTGTTATCGCGGCGTGCAGCAAATGGGCAGCAAATCGAAAACCTTCATTGTTACGCAATCGGGGCATATCGCGGGTATCGTGAATTCTCCAAGCAAGAACAAATACGGACATTATACCAACAAAGATATCAAGCTAAGCCCCGAAGACTGGTTCGAGGGTGCTGAGTTTACCGAAGGCTCTTGGTGGCCACGTTGGGAATCATGGTTGAAAAAGCGCTCCGGAAAGCAAATTGCTGCGCTGCAGCTTGATGATTCTACTCGCTCTGGGTTGTGCGATGCGCCCGGAGCTTACGTGGCAATGTCCGCAAGCCGTTGAATTAAAATATAAAAATTACATTGCTGCAATGCGGCAAAAAGAGCTTGATATGCTGCGATGCCGCATATATAAAGTCCTTACTGAAGTAGAAACGGGCAAGCTCCTCCCAGCGCCCAAAAGGATTTGGTATCATGGCTAAGACACAAGATTTTTCCGCGATCATGAAAGACATGATGGGCGCATTTCCAGTAGACACAAAAGCTCTGGACGACGCTTTCAAAACAACAGCAACTTTGAACGAAAAACTGGCTGCAGTTTCCGTTGAAGCCGCTGAAAAGTCCGCTGAGCTTTCTTCAGCTTGGGCAAAAGACACACTCGCAAAATTCGCTGACTTCGCAAAAGTAAAAAAAGAGCCAGCAGATTACGCAAAAGCAATGACAGACATGGCGTCTGCATCTGCAGAAGCAGCTGCTGAAAACGTTGCTTCCTTCGCTGAAATCGCGAAAAAAGTTCAAATGGACACAGTTGAGTTGATGATGGCAGCTGGCAAAGACGCTTCTGAAGAAGCTCAAGCCGTTGTTAAAAAAGCGACAACAGAAGCAACTGCGGCTGTTAAAAAAGCGGCTGCTAAATAAGCGACGCTTAAAGAAAAGAACATTTGCACCTCTTCCTCCCAGACTGGTGCCAAATGCGGGGCTTGATCGAAAGATCAGGCCCTTTCTTTTTGGTTTCCATTTTCGCTGCACTCGCTTAGTCTTTTTTCTGCACTGCTGCATGCTAGGAGGGAGCCTACGTGACCGACGCGAAAACACCGCTGCTGATCAAACGTTATGCGAGCCGGAGGCTCTATAACACGGAAACGAGCGACTACGTGACGCTTGAAGATATTTCGGGTTTCATCAGCGAAGGACGGGACGTCAAAATCGTAGACCTGAAATCGGGCGATGATCTGACCCGTCAATATTTGCTGCAAATCGTTGCCGAACGTGAAAGCAAAGGTGAAAGCGTTTTGCCTGTGTCCGTTTTGACCGATCTTGTGCGCAGCTACACGAGCCAAGCCAACAGCGTCGTTCCGCAATTCTTGGCGATGTCTTTCGATATGCTGCGCGACAGTCAGAGCAAAGTGATGGAAAGCGTGACAAAAGCCAGCCCAATCGGCCAAGTGCCGGGTATGGAAGCGTTCCGCGCGCAACAAGAAGCGTTTTTTAAGGCAATGACTGGCGGCGCATGGGCCGGTACGACACCAGCGCCAGAAGAACCGCCTGCCGCACCTGCAAGTGAGCCGCAAGAAGATCTGGATGCGATCAAAATGCAGTTGGCTGAGCTTCATGAAAAACTGTCAAAGCTAGGTAAATAGGACTTAAGGGGCCTAGAGCCCCTTCGTTGCTTCGATCAGAATATTGCCGATCTGATCCACCTCATCCAATGTTAGGCGCGCAGGCAGGCGAACATCGCACGCGCGCATCAGCATGGCGCGCGTCTGCGGCAGTTCAGGAACATCTTTGATAAACTGCCAATTCCAATATGCACGCGCATTGTCTTTGCTTTGGCCAAAGATTTGTACGGGCATCCCAAGATCGGAGCAGGCTTTGGTAAAGCGCGCGACAGTCTCTTCGTCCATCCCAACTAGATTGAATTGGAAAGAGTCAGGCGCACGTTCTTCTGGTGCCAGCTTGCTTGGTACATCGAACCAATCGATCGCATTCAGTTTGGCGGCGATGTGGTCGTGGTTGCGACGACCATCGGCCACGCGGCGCGTGATTTCACCAAGCTGTGGGCGAATGACGGCTGCTGAAAGATTGCTCATACGCAAATTATAGAGCGGCAGTTGGTTTTGCCATTTTTCAAACGGATCTTTCAGAACCGCGTGTTTGTTCCAGTTATGCTCGTACGCACCCGACATGATCACGGCGCGGGCAACCAGATCGGCGTCATCGGTCACCATGATCCCACCTTCGCCGCCATTCAGCAGCTTGTAGGACTGGAAGGAGAAACAGCCGATACGACCGAGCGTACCAATGTTCTTACCATTCCAAGTCGTGCCAAGCGAATGCGCGGCATCTTCGATCACCGGGATGTTGCGCGCGTTGCAGAGCGACAAGATCGCATCCATATCTGAGGTATGTCCACGCATATGGCTGATGATCACAGCGCTGATATTGTCGTCGAGTTTGGCTTCGAAATCAGCCATATCAATGCGGTAGTTTTCACCGACCTCACACAGAACTGGAATGCAATCTGCATGCACAACGGACGATGGAACCGCCGCAAAGGTGAAGGCTGGAATGAGAACCTTCGCATCGCGTGGTAGGTCCAAGGCCTTGAGGGACAAGAACAAAGCGGCAGAGCAGCTGGACACAGCCAGTGCATATGTGCTTCCCAGCATGTCAGCGAACTCGCTTTCGAGCAATGTGACCGGCGCATCCTTGGAGGCGGTATATCGGAACAAATCGCCCGTTTGCAGCAGCTCTTCAATCGCGGCGCGCGCAGCTGCAGGGATGGCTTCGGCCTCATATACATTGGGAACGGTCTTCATAGTCTTGCCCTCTTATTTAACGCGCATTTTACCAAGCGTTAGCCGAGAGTTAAACAGCAATAAGAAACGGGATGATGACACTCAGTGTCACACGCCCATTCGATCCCGCATGGCATACCAGCTCATGGCGAGGGCCAATAAAGGCGTTCGCAATGCACCTGATCCCGGAAAACTTGGCGTAGGAACTGCTGCCATTGTGTTGAAACCTGCATCTTGGCCGTGAATAGCATCGGCCATCAGTTTTCCTGCCTGCACCGCATTGCCAACGCCATGGCCTGAATACCCAGAGGCCGACAGAATATTGGGTGCAACGCGTGCCAGATAAGGCATGCGTTTCATAGTGATCCCTAAAGTGCCGCCCCAAGCATAGTCAATTTTCACATCTTTCAGAGCGGGAAAAATCTCGCTCATAGGTTTGCGCACCTTTGCGGCGATATCTTTGGGGAAGCGATAGCCATAGCTCTCGCCCCCGCCAAACAGCAGGCGATTATCATGGCTGAGGCGGAAATAATTCACGACGAACTTTGTGTCAGCAACGGCCACGTCTTGGGGTAAAATTGCGCGCGTTGCATCACCCAAAGGTTCTGTTGCGGCGATAAAGTTGTTTATGGGCATCACGCGTGCAGCGACTTTCCGGTTCAAATTGCCAAGGTATCCGTTGCCAGCAAGGATAACATGATCCGCAATGATACGTCCTTTATCCGTCTGAACAATCGCCTTCGCACCCTCTTTGATATGATGCACATGGCTCATCTCAAAAATACGCGCTCCAGCGTTTGCCGCTGCTTTTGCCAATCCAAGCGCGAGGGACAATGGGTGCAAATGCGCGGCATCTTTGTCGATAAAGCCACCCTTGTAGGCTGGCGATACGCAATAGCTTTGCGCGGCGTCTTCGTCTAATGGCTCGGCATCGCCATACCCATAGGTATCTTGCAATTTGCGTGCATAATCTTGCAGCTCGCGCACGTCGTGTTTGCCAAATCCGAACTCTGCAACGCCAGGCTTCAAATGACAGTCGATCTCATGTTTTGCGATCAGCCCTTTGACGAGCGCTTTTGCATCTTGGGCCATTGCCCATAAATCATGGGCGGCATCGCGCCCCATCAAATCCTCAAGCCCGTCTTGATCCATGCGCTGCCCAGACCCAAGCTGACCACCATTGCGCCCCGATGCGCCAAAACCCACACGATGTGCGTCCAAAAGAGCAACGTCATAGCCATGTTCCGCCAAATGCAGAGCGGCTGATAGGCCTGTATATCCACCACCAACGATGCAAACATCTGCGTGTGTTTCGCCGCGCAGGGGCGGGAATGGGGCGAGCGGCGTCGCTGTTGCCGCATACCAACTGTCGGGATATTGCCCGCGTTTATCGTTGGAAAACAGAAGGTTCATACGTTCATCAACAGATGTTCACGCTCCCACGGGGAAATGACTTGCAAGAATTCTTCATACTCCGCGCGTTTCACAATGGCATACACGCGCGCGAATTCTGGGTGTAGAATGTCGTGCAACGGCGTCGCTTCTTCAAAGATGTTGAGCGCTTCGCCAAGGGTACGTGGGATGTCTTCTTCTCCATCATACGCATCGCCCTTGAATTGTTTGTCAGGGCGTTCTTCATCGATCAAACCAAGTAGTCCACAGGCCAGCGAGGCAGCGATGCCGAGATAAGGATTGCAGTCCATACCAGCGAGACGGTTTTCAACGCGCCGTGCCTCGGGACCAGACAGTGGAATACGAATGCCGGTTGTTCGATTGTCGCGCGCCCACTCCAGATTGATCGGCGCTGCATGATCTTTCACATAGCGGCGATAGCTGTTCACATAAGGTGCAAGCACGGCAATGGCGGAGGGCAAGTGGTTCTGCAGTCCAGCAATATAGTGGAAAAACGCATCGGTTTCACCGCCTTGCGGACCAGAGAAGATGTTCTGCCCTGTTTCGATATCCAGCACCGAGTGATGGATGTGCATCGCGCTTCCTGGTTCGGCTTCGATCGGTTTTGCCATAAACGTAGCAAAACAATCATGACGCAGCGCCGCTTCGCGGATCAGACGTTTGAAGAAGAAAACCTCGTCGGCGAGCTTTACAGGATCGCCATGTTGCAGGTTGATCTCTAGCTGGCCTGCGCCACCTTCTTGGGTGATCCCATCGATCTCAAACCCTTGCGCTTCGGCAAAATCGTAAATGTCGTCGATCACAGGGCCGAATTCATCAACTGCGGTCATGGAATAGGCCTGACGCGCGGCGGCAGGGCGTCCTGAGCGGCCCATCATTGGCTCAATCGGTTTGGCTGGATCGATGTTGCGCGCAACGAGGAAGAATTCCATCTCAGGCGCAACAACGGGTTCCAAACCACGGTCACGATATTGCTGCACGACGTGTTTGAGCACATTGCGCGGGCTGAACATCACGGGCTGATCTTTGCGATCATAGGCGTCATGGATCACCTGCAAGGTCCAATCAGCCGTCCAAGGCGCGGCAGTTGCTGTGCTCATGTCAGGCTTCAGCGTCATGTCTTTTTCGATGAACCCTTCATCGCCCGCAGCTTCGCCCCAGCCGCCAGTGATGGTTTGATAAAAGATCGAGTCTGGCAAAAAGAATTGGTTTTGCTTCGCAAACTTGCTCGCGGGAACTGCCTTGCCGCGCGCAATGCCAGGCAGATCGGAAATGATGCATTCCACTTCGTCCAGCTTGCGCCCTTCAAGATATTGCGCTGCCGTTTCGGGGAGGGCGGTTTTCCAATCGGTCATGCGAGGCTCTTTGTTTTGAGGAAATGCGCAAGGCGGTTGCCCATCGCAGCATTGTCATTTGCCAAGGGCAGCGCGGCATGCGCTGCCTCTTGTAGATCAACGGGGACGTTGCCCGCTCGGGTTTCGAGTAGGCCTTGAATCGCGACACTTTCAAATTCGGGGTGCGGTTGAATGGTCAGCGCCTTGCCTTTGTAGTGGATCATTGCGTTCTGGCAAAAACTATTCGAACCAATGGTTTGCGCGCCCTCAGGCAGCTTTGTCACCTGATCCTGATGCCATGCGTTCATATGCATCGTGACGCCGTCGATGTCATAGGTCT
>NZ_JBDWVM010000466.1:0-7432 GCF_039984035.1 Planktotalea sp.
CAAAGCCGTTGTCGTTTGGATAGGTGTCATCATGTGCAACGAAGTAGGACAACGCGCCCTCCTTGGTCGTGCGGAACGTCTGCGCGCCGCCGCTTAAGGTGGGTTTGAACAGAACAGGACCGAGGTTATAGCCATAAGCCGCGTCCAAAACATCGCTCGCCAATGCACGCGCTGCATCAATGCCGCCGTCTTCAAAAGCCTTTGAAATTGCGACCAAGGCATCGCCCCACGCTTTGCGCGCTGCGATCAGGTTGTCTTGGGTGATTGGCATAAGTCTCTCCGTCAGTCTTCAAACATTTAAGGCCCGCACGTTTCCTAGCGTTCTTTACGGCTATCGCAAGGGGTTTGGCACAAAAGTTGAGGTTTTCAACGGGAATAACTGAAAAACGCCCAGTGCACATTGAAGGCACTGAGCGTTTTACTGACGCCATGACATCAGAAGACTGCGTTAGACGTTGGGATAAGCTGAGGGGGTAGGTGCTGTGCTTATCTAACGCAGGGATTGAACTGTTTAAACGCAGGTAAGGGGGCTGGCGTTTTTTGAACGGAGCTGTTCCAAAGCGTTAGAGCTTCGGTCGACCCGCGGCAAGAACGGGAAGTCCTGTTTTCGGGGGCGTCTGGTGCTGTTCAAGAGATCAAGTCCTTTAAGTGCTAAAGCCCGGCCGTCACGGGCTTTGGCGACATACATGTCATGTGTCATTGGTTCGTCCTCCTGTCGTGTTTTCTTGTTGTACCCTCAACCTGTCATGAAAGTTTCAGAGGGTCATGCCCTACGCAGGATAGGGTTAACGAACATTGGGAGAGCGCACCTATCCTTTTGGCTAGACACGGGAAAGCTGTAACACAACTTACATTCGCGGCTTTGAAAGAGCTCTTACTGATCGTCACTTCGTTGACGTACTTTTCGTTTGGCTTTGGTGTCTTCACGATGTCGCCCATCGGGTTGTATCAGTTGGTTTGTTTTTTGCGCCCGCCGTCGGCAAACTGGATGAGCAAGGAGAAAATCTGAGTAGGTCTTTTACCTTTTTACGCGAGCGTAAAGTGTAGAGCCTGGAATGCATGTTTGGTGATCAGAGGTAATTTCGCAATGAATGCTGGGTGGGAATAATTTTGTATTAATCTTCAACGATGATAGGTTTTGAAAATAGTCAAATTTGAACACGGTTGCTTTCGATGAAAAAGACATTTCGTATTTTAATCATGCTGGTTCTATCGCTAGTGTTTGGAATAGGGCTTCCTCAACAATCCAACGCAGAAGGTCTTTACTGGGATCAAAAGACTAAATGTTTCTTTGATGTGTGTAATCCCGGAAAGCGCTATCGCGCGACCTCTGCTATATCGCTCAGAACGACTCCGGGCTTTCTCGCTAATGCTCAGGGGGAAACGGCTTATGGTTTGAGTGGAGTATACTTTCCCAAGAATACGAGATTTGCGGTATTTGAGGGCTTAGCAATGGTCGGTGGCGATGGAGAAGTACTGGTTCTCTCCGAAACAGGCAATTGGGCGTTTGTACTGCCTGCTGACTTGCAATTTGACGCATCGCTGGATTTTTCGACTTTGGATAGCGATGTATTTGCGGCTGACCGATGGGTAGTAAGTCTGCAAGCGAACGGGGTTTTTCGGCAGAAATTTGATGCATGCAGCGCTTCTCTCGAACGGCAGAGTTCTGGTAAGGTTGGCGTGAAAGTAGGTGCAAAACTTGGCGTTTCTGAGAGTGAGCTATCTCTTGAGCTTGCGAGTTCTCAAACCCTTAGCTTTCCGAAGGGGTACAATATTCTCATCCATAGATTCGCTCGTGCACGACCGTCATCGATACTTGAAGTGCGTGCGTATCAAGAGTGTGGTACGGCCGATCTAAATGAAGACGACTTTCGTTTTGACGTGTTTTTAGATGGAAGCGCAAAAAAGCTTCGCCCAGAGACTTTCAAAAGACGAACTTTCGAAATGGATCGAGGAAAACCAGTAATTACGTGCAGTGGTGACTTCGAAAGTTATGCAGAATATCTCAGAGAATTTCATGACATTCCCGAAGTCTGGTTGCCAGTTGTTGGCGCGATGACAGCGCGATGGCCCGAGAAATTTCTGTCTGTGGAGTGCCACTAGTTAATCATCGTCTTGACCCTCCCCCCCCAACACCCTAAGAGACCCCATCGGCACAGCCCCAGATTCGTCTGGGGCTTTGTTGTTGTTCGCTCAAAACATCGAGCGGACGTCTAATCGGGCACCTACGGGGGCCTCAACTTGGTCACCTCTGTTAACAAAGAGGGGGCTTTCATCGTCGCTTGGGCCACACTTGGGCACAAACGAATAAAAACGGAAGACAAAGCATGGCACTTAAGTCGTATAAGCCGACGACGCCAGGCCAGCGTGGGCTGGTGCTGATCGACCGTTCGGAGCTGTATAAAGGACGCCCCGTTAAATCCCTTACAGAGGGTTTGACGAAATCGGGTGGCCGGAACAACACCGGACGCATTACATCACGACGTCGTGGTGGTGGGGCGAAACGCCTCTATCGTATCGTTGATTTCCGCCGCAATAAAATGGATGTTGCCGCGACAATCGAACGTATTGAATATGACCCTAACCGCACAGCCTTTATCGCGCTCATCAAATATGATGACGGCGAGCAGGCGTATATCCTAGCCCCACAGCGTGTTGCTGTTGGCGACAAGGTTATTTCTGCGGCGAAGGCAGACATCAAGCCGGGCAACGCGATGCCGTTCTCTGGTATGCCAATCGGTACAATCATTCACAACATCGAGCTGAAGCCTGGTAAAGGTGGTCAGATCGCGCGTTCCGCTGGTACTTACGCACAGTTCGTAGGTCGTGACGGTGGTTACGCTCAGATCCGTCTCAGCTCCGGCGAGCTTCGTCTCGTCCGTCAGGAGTGCATGGCAACTGTTGGTGCGGTGTCTAACCCAGACAACTCAAACCAGAACTACGGTAAAGCGGGCCGCATGCGTCACAAGGGCATCCGCCCAAGTGTTCGTGGTGTTGTTATGAACCCGATCGATCACCCTCACGGTGGTGGTGAAGGCCGTACATCTGGTGGTCGTCACCCGGTTACTCCTTGGGGTAAACCAACAAAGGGTGCGCGTACACGCAACAAGAACAAAGCGTCGCAAAAGCTTATCATTCGCTCGCGCCACGCCAAGAAGAAGGGACGCTAATCTATGTCTCGCTCTGTTTGGAAAGGCCCTTTCGTGGACGCATATGTCCTCAAGAAGGCCGAAGCGTCCCGTGAAAGCGGTCGCAACGAAGTTATCAAGATTTGGTCTCGTCGCAGCACCATCCTGCCTCAGTTCGTTGGACTGACGTTTGGTGTCTACAACGGCCAGAAGCACGTAACTGTAAACGTCACAGAAGACATGATCGGTCAGAAGTTCGGTGAATATTCACCAACTCGTACCTATTACGGTCACGCTGCTGACAAAAAAGCGAAGCGGAAGTAAGCCATGAGCAAGGATAAGAATCCCCGCCGCGTGGCAGACAACGAAGCAATGGCAAAACTGCGCATGCTCCGTACTAGCCCGCAAAAGCTGAACCTTGTTGCTGGAATGATCCGTGGCAAGAAAGTGGACAAAGCGCTGACAGATCTGGCGTTCTCCAAGAAGCGTATTGCTGTTGACGTTCGCAAGTGCCTTCAGTCGGCAATTGCAAACGCTGAAAACAACCACAACCTGGATGTGGACGAGCTGATCGTTGCAGAAGCTTACGTTGGTAAGAACCTGACAATGAAACGCGGTCGCCCTCGTGCACGTGGTCGTTTCGGTAAGATCATCAAGCCTTTCGCTGAGATCACCATCAAGGTTCGTCAGATCGAGGAGCAAAGCTAATGGGTAATAAAACCAATCCAATCGGCATGCGCCTTCAGGTGAACCGTACTTGGGACAGCCGCTGGTTTGCTGAAAGCAAAGATTACGGTAATCTTCTTCTTGAAGATATCGCGATCCGCGATTTCGTAAACAAAGAGTGCAAGCAAGCGGGCATCGCTCGTGTGATCATCGAACGTCCGCACAAGAAGTGCCGCGTTACGATCCACACAGCACGTCCTGGTGTGATCATTGGCAAGAAAGGCGCGGACATCGAAACGCTCCGCAAGAAGCTTGCAAACATCACAGACTCTGAACTGCACCTCAACATTGTTGAAGTTCGCAAGCCAGAGCTTGACGCACAGCTTGTCGGTGAGAGCATTGCTCAGCAACTTGAACGCCGTGTTTCTTTCCGTCGCGCGATGAAGCGTGCGGTACAGAACGCAATGCGTATGGGTGCCCTTGGTATCCGTGTGAACGTTGCTGGCCGCCTTGGCGGTGCAGAAATCGCTCGTACAGAATGGTATCGTGAGGGACGTGTTCCTTTGCATACGCTGCGCGCCGACATCGATTACGCTCACGTTGAAGCCGAAACAGCATACGGCATCATCGGGATCAAAACCTGGATCTTCAAAGGCGAGATCATGGAACACGATCCTCAAGCACGTGACCGTAAAGCACAGGAACTCCAAGATGGCCCTGCACCTCGTGGTGCTGGCGGTCGTCGCTAAGGGAGAGATTAGATGCTTCAACCAAAGCGTACCAAATTCCGCAAACAGCACAAAGGCCGTATCAAAGGTCTTGCTAAGGGCGGATCTGATCTGAACTTCGGAACGTATGGCCTTAAGGCTACTACGCCCGAGCGTGTAACAGCGCGCCAGATCGAAGCCGCGCGTCGTGCCATGACGCGTCACATGAAACGTCAAGGCCGTGTTTGGATCCGTATCTTCCCAGACGTACCCGTGACCTCCAAGCCTACCGAAGTTCGTATGGGTAAGGGTAAAGGTTCCGTGGACTTTTGGGCAGCTAAGGTCAAACCTGGTCGCGTGATGTTCGAAATCGACGGTGTGAACGACGACATCGCACGTGAGGCGCTTCGCCTTGCTGCAATGAAGTTGCCTGTAAAAACACGCGTCGTTGTTCGCGAAGACTGGTAAGTTCTTAACCTTTCGAGGTTAAAGCTAGAAAATGTGAACCCCCGCTGAGACATCAGCGGGGGTTTTCTTTTTGGGGCAGGGTGCGTGGAGTTACGCACCTTACGTTAGCAACTGAGCGCCTTACACTGGTCGCGTTCTTTCATATGGCGCGTGCTGTGATACGGTTAAGGCATGAGTGCATCACAACAATTGTCTGAGGATGTTTTAAGCCAGTTCAATCTGTCATCGGCATCGCTATTGGAAGAAACGCCAATTGCTTTCCTTTGGAAGGTCCAACGCACTTCGGCAGGCTGGGCGGTATTGAAGGTCTACAAAAAGACGGACATGGGAAATGAAGCCCCCGGTTTCATCTACCTTGCCGAAGCCAAAGGCAAAGGGGCGGCGCACGTATATCAAACTACGCGAACCTGCGCTTTGATGGAGTGGTTGGAAGGTCCGTCGCTCGGGGATTTTGCTCGTGGTGGAGAGGACCAGCGCGCGGCTTTGGAACTTGTTGGCGTCGCAAATGAACTGCATTTTCAAGCAGGTCAAAGGACTGACGATTATCCCTTACTTGAAGATTGGTTTGCCAAGTTATTTAAGTTGCGTTTTGCGGATGATTGTCCTTCAGGCGCGCGTGAAAACCTTTTGAAGAGCCAAGCGCTAGCGAAAGAGTTATTCGCAAGCCAGCAGGATAGTGTCCCGCTCCATGGTGATCTACATTTTGACAATGTACGTCTTGGAAGCCGAGGGTTTTGTGCGTTTGATGCAAAAGGCATTTTGGGGGAACGCACCTACGAATTGGCCAATGCATTTCGTCACCCGATCGCTTTACCTGAATTGGTTCGTGACCCTGAACACGTGAGATATCTCACCATGCTTTGGTCTTCGAATTTTAACGTTTCAGCAGAGCGCTTGATGCAATGGGCCGCGGTGAAGGTCGCCCTGTCGATTGCTTGGCGGAGCCCTGAGGCTATCTCGCAAGACAGCGAATTTGACTTACTTGATCTCTTTCTGTTGGTTTAAGTTGACGTTGGTCTGCTCCGCTAGCTCGTTGCGCTGTCAATATTCGTACTCCATAAATGGGGCGCTGAATTTTCCAATGCGCTGTTTTCGTGCAATATATGCTCGTTTAGGAGGCTGCCTTAAAACCAGTCGGGTGGGTCTTATTTTTAGAGACTTCACCCACCTTTGTAAGCCTTGTACAAGGGTGTTAGATTCGACACCTAGGGCAAACACTACAGGATCGCCTCGATTATTGTGTGATTTATGCTGAACAATTTGCCTAATTTGTTTGTAAAAACTAACTTTGAAAGTCGTAGTAAAGATGAAAAACCCCTATCAATTGCTCGAAAAACGCGCGTTTTGGGCGCCATCTGTCGGTGAGAAAGATGCGCTTGAAATAAATGAACTTTGGGAACCTAAGTGGCCGATCAAGCGCGATATGAAAATTGCGACATTTGGTTCGTGTTTTGCGCAGCATTTTGGTCGTAGCTTGGCGTCGCGCGGCTATCACTGGTTTGATGCTGAACCTGCTCCGACTGAGCTGCTCCCTGAGACTGCGAAAGCGTTTAATTATGGCGTTTTTTCAGCTCGGACAGGAAATATTTACTCTGTCTCGCTCTTGAGGCAATGGGTGGAATGGGCATTGGGTGTGAGCAAAGCCCCGGATGAGGTATGGGAAAAAGAGGGTCGTTTTTACGATCCGTTTCGTCCTGCAGTGGAACCAAATGGGTTTGCCAGTGCAGAGGAGGTTTTGGCCTCACGTGAGTTGACTATTGAATCGTTCGGTCACGCAATCAAAGATTCCAACTTGTTCGTTTTCACGCTAGGCCTGACTGAGAGCTGGTGGAACTCAAAAGATGAATATGAATACCCCATTTGCCCGGGAACAGTTGCGGGTACCTATATCGAAGGGGAACATGAATTCCGGAACCAAAGCTATCCATTTATCAAAAAGAATTTGATGCAAGCTCTTCGGCTCATCAGAAGCGTGAACCCCCAAATTAGAGTTCTACTGACTGTCTCTCCAGTGCCCTTGACTGCGACGAAGGCGGACGATCATGTTCTCGTGGCCACCTCGTATTCAAAATCTACGTTGCGGGCCGTTGCGGGCGATATCGCCAAAAAACATCGCTTTGTTGACTATTTTCCGAGCTATGAAATCATCTCTTCTCCTCCATTTGGAGGGCAATTTTATTCTGCGAACAAACGCGGTGTTGAGCAAGATGGTGTCGATCATGTGATGTCAAATTTCTTTGCCTGTATGGCGCAAAAATACCCCAAATTGGTTCGAAGCGCGGACAACAAAAAGCTTTTGAAAAAGCCAAATTCAAAGCTTCCAGTCAAACCAACTATAGCAGACAAAGGTGATGATCTCGTCTGTGAAGAAGAACTCTTATCCGCATTCGCGCCTAAGTCATAAGAAAGCAAGTCTATGAAAATTTGCATTTTAAGCAATAGCCATGCCGCATCTTTAAAACT
>NZ_JBDWVM010000467.1:0-5271 GCF_039984035.1 Planktotalea sp.
TAGCCTTTTTCGATCCGCATGGAATTGAGCGCATACATACCAAACGGCGTTGCACCGCCCGCCAGCACCGCATCGTAAAGCCCGGCCATATCAGCCACAGGCGCGTGAATTTCCCAACCGAGTTCACCAGCAAAGCTCACACGGTTCAATGTGCAAGAAACGCCAGCGACAGTCGCAGATTGATGCGTCAGCCAACCAGATTGCAAGTCAGCCTCGGTGCCAATCGCCTCAAACAGAGCGCGTGATTTAGGACCCGTGACAATCAGTGTTCCGAATTCAGTCGTATGATCTATAAGCGTCAAACCAACTGGTAGGTTCTTGTTGAGAACATCAAAGTCATGCCACTGCGCGAGCGCTGCCGTGATCAATGTGAACGCATCCTCGCCATGACGCATCACAGACATCTCTGTTAGAATACGACCACGACTGTCTGCGAAGTAAGCAAGGTTCATGCGACCGATTTTTGGCAGTGCACCGGTGATCATTGTACGCAGATACTCAGCTGCACCTTCACCGCTTAGGTTAAAGCGGGAGAAGCCTGGTAGATCGAGAACGCCAACACCATCGCGCACCGCCTCAACCTCTTCCTTGATGCGTTGCTCCCACGGGCCAGAGCGCGTCCATGTTTGAGTGCTTTCCTCGGACGTGTCATCACCATCCTTAGCAAACCAGTTGGCACGTTCCCAACCGTTGTAAGCGCCCATTTGACCGCCAAGTTCACGTACCTTGGCATCTGCTGGCGACAATTTCTTGTCGCGCCCTGCTGGCCATTCGTGATGCGGGAAATGCATAGCATATTCGTGACCGTAGGTTTCCAGCGCTTTAGCTAGGCAATGATCGTGATCGGTGTAGTCTGTGTAACGACGCGGATCGCAGGCCCACATATCATCCTCGGTTTCGCCGTGCATGATCCATTCGCTTAGGACCTTACCTGCGCCACCACCCTGCGCGATACCGAAGGTAAAGGAATGACCCTCATAGGCATTCGGGCAACCGGGCATCGGACCAATCATTGGCAAGCCATCGGGTGCATATGGAATTGGGCCGTTGATGTTTCGTTCAACACCGCCCTCACCCAGCAAAGGAACACGCGCCATCGCGTCTTCGATATAGTACTCCAGACGATCCAGATCATCAGGGTAAAGCTGGAAACTAAAGTCTTCCGGCATCGGATCTTCGGGTGTGACCCAATGCGCTTTGCAGTTCCGCTCGTAAGGGCCGAGGTTCAGACCGTTCTTATCCTGACGCAGGTAATAGCTCGTATCCACATCGCGTAGCAGCGGAACCTTGTGCCCTTTTTCTTTTGTCCACGCTTCCAGCTCTGGCAGTTGGCCCGTTAGGAAATACTGGTGGGACATAACCACCATCGGAACCGTACGACCGCCGTGCGGTTTAAACATCTCGCCAACGCGTTGTGCATAATACCCAGCACAGTTGACGACCTTTTCACAGCGAATGTCGCCTTTTTCGGTCTTTACGATCCACTCGTCCCCATCACGATCAATTCCCGTCACAGGGCAGAAGCGCTCAATCTTGCCGCCCGCATCACGCGCGCCTTTGGCAAGCGCTTGGGTCAATTGTGCTGGATCAATGTCGCCATCAAGCGGATCCCATAAACCGCCCGCTAGATCATGTGTCTCACAGAAGGGATGCTTTTCCTTGATGTCATCGAGGGACATGATGTCCATCTGAAGACCCTGATAACGGCCCATACCCGCAACGCGTTCGAATTCTTGCATCCGTTCTTTTGAATGCGCCAAGCGGATCGAACCCGTGACATGGTAGTTCATCGGATAATCAACATCTTCGCCCAGCGTGCGATACATCGCGGCACCATAGCGCTGCATGTTCATCACCGCCCAAGAGCCCGCAAAATTCGGTACGTTTCCGGCCGCATGCCACGTTGATCCGGCCGTCAATTCGTTCTTTTCAAGTAGAACGCAATCCGTCCATCCCGCTTTGGCAAGATGATAGAGCGTCGATGTGCCGACGACACCACCACCGATGATGACCACACGGGCCGTGCTTGGAAATTCAGACATGTTTGCTCCCTAGTTTTCGCTTTGCGGAAGGTCGTCCGCGATATCGTAATAATCGCCCTTGAAGGCGGTGAAGATGTGTTTGGCTGTATCGATGCCAGTCACGCCATCGATCGTGCCGGACATGACCGAAACCGCACCATTGTCGCCGTCGTGCTGCCAGAACAGAGACGAGCCGCAGCGATTGCAAAAACCGCGTTTTGCCTCTGGCGACGATTGATACCACGCCAATGTCTCGTCCTTGGTTATCTTTAGAGCGCCAGCACCAACTTGGGTCGCGGACACGTAATGCCCGCTTGTTTTACGGCATTGATCACAATGACAGGCGACTGACGGGCGCAACTCGCCCAGCAATTCGTATTCAACGCCTGAGCACAGGCAGCTTCCGTTTTTCATGTCATTCTCCCGACCTGAGTCGTGCTAAACGGCACGCCCGAAATGATGAAACACAGCGCCAAGGTGCGCCTGAAGCAAGCATTGAACACAGCGCAACGCCCAGCATTTCTAAGACCGTCACCTAATGTTGAGAAACGACCCGATATCGCAGCGAATACTGGCCAAAAGAGTGCAAGTTTGATCCCGATCACAAAACTCATCTGCGCGCCCTTAATAGACCGGCGGCGCGATCACCCAGATCGCTACAGCAGGTGTGTCATAAGGATTGGACCAACGATACGAAACGCCCTTGATCCGGAAGCTATCACCCGTTTGCACGGTGAAGGCCTGCCCATCGATCTCTAGATCAAGCCGCCCTGAAACGAGGTAAGCCAGCTCTTGTGTTGGGCGCGTCACGGAGTCTTGCATAACAGCGCCGGGATCGAAGGTGGAATGCACCATTTCGAAATCATCGGTCAGATCGGGTGAAAGCAACTCTTCAACCAAACCTGTCGCCTTCGACCCAATCGGCCGCCGCGCATGGGCGCGCACGATGATACCAGTTTCGGTCGCCGGGCTTTGGGCCTGCCCGAACAAGATCGATACGTGCACGTCCAGCGCGCTGGCGATCAATTTTAGATCGGACACCGAGGGTTCGGACAAATCGCGTTCTACTTGGCTAAGCCATCCGACAGAGCGATCTGTAACCTCGGCCAGTTCCGTTAACGTCATTCCACGCGACTTGCGCAGCGCCCGAAGGTCCGCGCCAAGACTAATGGAAGAGGTCAAATCGGATTGAATCATGCTGCCTTACTTCGTGAAAAAATTCCTTATAATTTCACCAAGCATCAAGTTGCATGAAAAATCAAAGGATTTTTTCATTTCGCAGGCAGATTGCTGATTTAAACGACGTTCAAAAAGACTTTGTCCAGCAGGTCAGCAAGCTGATCCGCGTCTTTTTGCGTGAAGGCATCAAGCTGATCACTATCGATATCAAGCACCCCCAGTAAACGCCCCGCGCCGTTTTTCACGGGAATCACCAATTCCGAACGTGTCGAGCTAGCGCAAGCAATGTGATCGGAAAATGCCTCAACGTCTGGTACAAGTTGCGCTGCGTTTTCCCGCGCCGCTGCGCCGCAAACACCCCGTGAAAATGGAATAACAAGACATCCGTGACCACCTTGATATGGGCCTATTTTCAAAAGGTTAGGCTCCACAACCCGATAGAACCCGGTCCAGTCAAAACGGTCATCGCTATGATGCAGTTCGCACGCAAAAGTTGCCATCAGCGCGACTTCATCCGTCTCTCCCTCTGTCAAAGATAAAAGAGAATTTCGTAGATCTTTGTAGTCAATTTCTGCCATCGCGCTCACCGAATCGTAACCTATTACCTCTATCTGTGTTGGCAGATTTTACAGAACAGGCAAGATACAGATGGAAATGACTAGTGATACTTCGAGCGGCCTGCAAATCATCAAAGTCTTGGACAAACGCATCGATGCCGCCGCCGCGATCCAATTCAAAGAGAGTATTCGTTCACTCACGAGCGACTCCGATGGCCCCGTTGTGCTGGACCTCGCAGAAGTAGATTTCGTCGATTCGAGCGGTCTAGGCGCGATTGTGGCAGCCATGAAGTTTCTTGGTAAAGACAGGCCGCTTCATCTCGCCGCCTTAACACCAATCGTTGCAAAGGTGTTTACGCTCACCCGAATGGAAAAGGTGTTCAAAATATTCGATACACCATCGGACGCGATAGACGCGAGCGAGGCGAACCGTGCCTGACGGATCAATGGCCGAAAGACAATCGACGCCTCGACAAGCCAATAAAGCAAACGACATCGCGCTCGTCTTTCCCGCAACGGAAAGCGCAGTGCGCCGCGCGCTTAATTCCGTTTGCGGCACTTTAAGAGCCTTAGCAGTGAACGACTTCACCTTAGCCTCAGTCGAAATCGTTTTGGCAGAGGTGGCGAACAACATTGTTGAGCATGCTTATGCGAATACGGGAAACGGGACCATTTCCCTAAAATGCCAACTCGAAGCGCAATTGATTCTGTTTGAAGTGATCGATCATGGTGCCACCCTCCCTAACGCCTCGCTTCCTCCCAAACAGGTGCATGATTTAGAATCAGATATAAACGACCTTCCTGAGGGAGGGTTCGGTTGGGGCATTATCCGCGACATGACACATTCGCTGGCTTATCGTCGCTACAAGGGCCGCAATATTCTCAAGTTTTCGATCGTTTGCGAAGGTTAATCGCACAAACTTTGAGCATTTACGCAGCAAAAGATAGCTTCCCAAAATTCGTTAAAATTTTCATTTGCGTTCAAACAAAATTTATCAGCCTGCAAATCGCCACAATCCCTCCCCAATGCAGCCCCTCTTTACAATCATAAGAGGACCTGTAGCTGCATATAGCTTCTGTCCGGCACCGTGTGTTTATTGCCCCCACCCAGTACGCGGTGCCGGAACCACCTCATTAACAATTTGCAAATCCTTCGTTCGAGCCTAGTCTTTGATTTCTAATTCAAAGAGAGGCGATATGCGCGATTTTCATTTTCCTGGTCGATCTGAAGTTTTTGCAACAAATGGCATGTGCGCAACATCCCATCCGATTGGCGCAAACATTGCTTTGGATATCCTCAAACGCGGTGGCACTGCGATGGATGCCGCAATTGCCGGCGCTCTGTCCCTTGGAATATGCGAACCACAAATGACCGGAATCGGCGGTGACCTATTTGCGCTCGTATCCCCTGCAGGCACCAATGACATTCTCGCCTTTAACGGGTCAGGCCGCGCGCCAGCCGCTGCCAGCGCTGACGCCCTACGCGCGACTGGAAAGACTTCTGTTCCTATTAA
>NZ_JBDWVM010000468.1:0-48433 GCF_039984035.1 Planktotalea sp.
TCTGGACCGTGCGCCGCACGGCGTCGCACCAACGCGATAGAGCTACACAATCTTCTGGTTGCGCATCTGCATCAACAAGCGCTGTGATTTGAATCTGGCCCGCCTCCAGTGGGTTTTCCAGCAGTACAACCTGCCGCGGGCCCAATTGATAATGTCCGTGTTTGATTTGCTCAGGCACAGCCCCTGCAAAAGCGACTGTGCTGCACCCGTGCATGAGGCCCTCTGACGTGGTTTCAACATGGAAACTGCGCAAAGGCTGGCTGGCTATCGGAACCGACGCTGGCTGCGCGGCGCCCTCGGTACTCACCCAAATCACCCCATCCGCAACGACCACTGAAAACACCGTTGTCTTGATCGTCGCCGGTGGTTCCAATTCTGGATGGGCGGGTATGTAGCGGCACACGCCCTTACTGCCATAGTGCCAGCCATGATAGAGACATGCGAGATCGTTTCCGCGCACGAACCCATGGCTTAGCGCCATACCGCGATGGGGACATCGATTGTCCCAAGCTGAAATATCGCCATTGCTTGCGCGCCAGATCACTAGGTCCTGACCGCCCACTTGCGCCCGCATCACCCGCTTTGGGCCGAGGTCGCGCAATAATCCCACTGGTTTCGTTCGCATCTTCACCCCAGTCCCCTTTGGTTTGATGCTGCCGATTTTTGAGGCTAAGAAAAGCGATGCGGCGCGAGAAACCGGATTGCCTCCAAGCGTTTTGCTTTAAAAATAGACAAATGATCAAATAAAGGGCGCTCGCCACGAATGGTTAGAGAACCTGAAAGTCATTCAGCCGGTGACTGACCGCTCTAGGTTCAACTTCGATTCTCTGCACATTTGCATTCATCGGGCCGAGACTGCAGGCCATCTCCATCGCATCAAGCAAGGGCTGCGGACCCTGTACCAGTATCCGAATTTCCGTATTGCCTTGTGCGGTCACCGCTCCGACCAAATCCAACAATCGCGCGCGATGGCATATCCAATCGGCAAAACTTTCTAGGTCAAACACCCCGCCCAACTGAATTTCCACTGCCATCACGACGATCTATCCTTGCCCCAAAACCCTGTGTGCTGCGCCTCAATCTGGTCCTCAAGGCTGGCAAAAGGCCCCCTCACATCCACGACACGACGGCCAGATGCAAAGATTGTGCGACAATCTAAGTTCTGCGTTGGGTTTTCAGGATCATCGCCAGTGAGTTCGGCCAACCGATGCTCTGTCATGCCGAACACAACACAACCGATTTCTGCCCAATATATGGTGCCTGAACACATCGAACAGGGCTCGACCGAGGTGTACAAAGTGGCCCCGCGTAAGGTTTCTATATCCAACGTACGAGCAGCCTCGCGGGCTAGATTGGTCTCTGCGTGTCCGGGTCCGCGATCAACCAGATGACTATTTTTGCCCTCTAACAATACCTCGCCCTGAGCCGAGACCAACACCGCTCCAAAAGGGTGATTCCCCTCTGTCACAGCTTCATCCGCCAGAGCAATGGCGCGGCGCAAATGTTTCAGGTCTTCAGTTTCACCCATGCCCTTATCCTAACTGCTCAACCGCGCGCCGAGGCCAAATTTCTCCACCAGAGCGCGCCGGTAAGCCACCGACATACGGTCCGCTGGAATATGCACCTCATCCATGATCCCAAGCGGCAAATCCTCGGGGTGCTGGTTTTCCA
Source organism: Planktotalea sp. (assembly GCF_039984035.1). Classification (GTDB taxonomy): domain Bacteria; phylum Pseudomonadota; class Alphaproteobacteria; order Rhodobacterales; family Rhodobacteraceae; genus Planktotalea. Next base: position 1,672 of record NZ_JBDWVM010000468.1, read on the forward strand.
CCAAGTGCTTGTCCTCATCGTTGATCATCAAACTTTCCTTGATCAGGAAGTCCTCATCCGGTGCACCTGTCGTATCCGTCGCCACCTGAAAAATCCGCGTTTCATGGGCGGAGACGGGACAAACGGTGTCCGCAAAATACTGAACGTACCAACTGTCATTGGGGCGGATTATGATAATCGTCGAAAACGGAAACGTTAACTCATAACTATAAACGACATGGCGGGTGTCGCCGGGGACATCGTCAGGAAAACGATTGAATCCTTCCTCATAGCCCAGATCAAACGTCAGCCCATGGTCGGTGGCATGCACATCATACGGCGGAACACGATCGTTTTCGTCGCCGCCGAACGTGTTCACATGGACCCATGGAAAATGCGCAACGTCATTGAAGTTTTCCACATGACGGCTGGCGGCGGCAGCCCATGTGCCTGAGGGTACGAATACCTTTTTAAGGGTGTCGTCCCCGATCCCCGGCCAGTCTGGCAACGGCCAGGTCGGGGTCTGTACTAGACAGGTCCAGACGATCCCATAGCGTTCTTGGACCAGTAATGATTGAAGGCGAAGGCGCGGTGACACGCGTGCGTCTTGGTCGGGGTTGGATGGGATTTTTGTGCAGTGTCCCGCACCATCAAAGTGCAGCCCATGCATGGGGCAAATCAGCTGACCATCGTCGATCCGGCCCGCACTTAACCGCGTGCCACGATGGGGGCACAGATCGCGTGCAACAGATATGCCGTCTTGCGTGCGCCAGATGACGAGATCGACATCCAAGAGCCGTGCAGGCACAGGGACATCCTTGATGTCATGGACAAACGCGACCGGATGCCAAAAGCCTGCCAAGATGTGCCAATCGTTTGGTGCAAACGTGCAGTTTTTTGGCAGATCACTTTCGTGTTGAGCGTTATCAACTGGAAGAAACATTTCCTAAACGTCCTTATCGACCCGACAGGCTTCTCTGATCCAGGCATCTGCACAAAGCCTTCACCCGTTTCTTTAAGGAAGAAACACAAAACGGATCCCTGACAAGACATCAGGACGAATTATTTTTGACGTGCTATAGAATGCAGCACCCTACTGCGATGATTGGAATAATTTGAGCCGTTACCTTGACTGGGCCAACGAGTTGATCCAACGCCTGATGACAGGACGCACAGGAGCAGATATTAATACCGTTTTGCTGGTCTTGGTCTTTATGTTTGCAAGTTACTTTGACCAACCCAGCTTCGAAATTATCCTCGCCATCAACAATCTTTGGCTTGCGATAGTGAACGTATCGCAGATCAAACCACTAGATCAGTTCCTTGAGCACTTAGTCAGTTTTTGCCAGCAACAATCCGATCCAGAATCAAGGCACAGAACAGAATAGCGAGACCAGCCAGAATACCCTGACCAGCGGCCGCGTATTGCAGTGCTTCGAGAACGTCCTCACCAAGTCCCTTGGCGCCGATAAGAGACGCTACGACCACCATGGCAAGGGACATCAGGATCGTCTGGTTCACCCCTGCCATGATCGTTTTTGAGGCCAACGGCAAATCTACACGCCACAGCAAGTATCGCGGCGTGGCACCAAAGGCGAGCGCAGCTTCGCGGACCGTATCGGGCACCTGCTGCAAACCCAGAACCGTGAAGCGAATAACAGGCGGGCTACCAAAGATCATCGTTGCCACAACACCTGCCGGCTTACCTGCGCCGATGAAGGCCACCACCGGGATCAAGTAGACAAAGCTTGGCATCGATTGCATGAAATCTAGAATAGGGCGTACGATTGCAAAGACCTTCGGACGGCGTGCACAGAAAATGCCCAGTGGGATACCAAGCGTGATCGAAATCAGGGCAGCCGCGCCAAGCAACGCAATTGTCGTCATGGCTTTTTCCCAAAAGTCGAGCAAACCAAGATAGGCAAGCGCGGCACATGTGAAAATCGCAACACGAGGGCCCGCGCTGAGGTACGCCAGAAGCACGATCACCAAACCCACTACTGGCCAAGGTGTTTGCACAAGCACGACTTCGATCCAATCCAGAAGCGTTCGCATTCCGAAAGTGATGCTGTCAAAAAAGCCGCGTCCGTGGGTTTTGGTCCAATCAAAGCCTACCTGCACCCCGTCACCTACGTTCAGCCGCCAATCGCGATTGGTTGGGAAGGCGCTTAATATTGAGAAGGCATCGGGCTGCGCGAACCGGATGGTGGACGCGACAACAATCCCAATAAAGATGCTAGCAGCAACCAAACAACGGGAAGCCAACCAGCCGCTGGCAACGGAGCTATCAGAGCGCCAGCGCGCAAACTGAGCTTCCAATGTCCAGTTCGCTATGGCCCCTGTGATAAGCTTGAACACGATCAAGAGCGCGAGACCAAACATGATATAGGTGAGACCACCGGCATCTGCCTGCGCGGCGGTGTCTTGTGCTTTAATGAACGCTTCTTCCAGAGAGGCCGTCGCGCGTTTCAAAGATTCCAGAGAGGACGCACCAGATTTTTCGGCGGCCTCGATCTGTTGGCGACGAAGGTCCAGAGTTTCGCCAATTTTAGCAGCACGAAGACGTGCCTCTCGGCCAAGATCGCCGAACAAACCCGTGCCGATCTGGATAAACGCGAATGTTTCGAGCAGCATGAATCCCAAGAACCAGGACCATAGCCCCCGTGCCCCAAACCAGATCGGACCGAATACAGCCGCGGCAATATTGAAGGTAAAACGGTAGCCAGAAGCTTGCAGCATGTAGGCGAATGTTTTCCGGTAGTACCCCGCACTTTGGCCGACGAACTCTTCAACCAAATTGCCGATACGTTCGGCTGTTTCAGGCTTAATATCTGACATATTGCGTTCCTTAGACCTGATTTTTCTGGATTGCGCGGATAAGATCCGTACGGGTAATGACACCCACGGTTTTCCCATCGTCGACTACTTTGACGATCCCGTCGCCTTCGGCGCACAGCGTCATCAAGCCGTCCAAGTCCATCTTCGGATGGGCCGTTTTTGCATCCTTTGGAAGGGGACCGCGAATTGCCTCATGTTCTGCAACCGAAGTCATAACGGAGTCTGCAAAGACCATATGCAATTTCGAAATCCCCGCGACGAAATCCGCGACATAGTCATCGACAGGATTTAGAACAATTTCTTCTGGCGTTCCGATCTGTACAATCCGCCCATCTTTCATGATCGCAATTCGATGACCAATTCGAATGGCTTCGTCCAAATCATGGGTGATGAACATTGTTGTTTTGTTCAATGATCGGCTAAGTTCCATGAACTGATCTTGCAACTGCTTGCGAATAAGCGGGTCGAGTGCCGAGAACGGTTCGTCCATCAACAGAATTTCGGGATCAGAAGCAATGGCGCGGGCCAATCCGACCCTTTGCTGCATGCCACCCGAAAGTTCGTGCGCATATTTGTCTTCCCAGCCCTTCAATTCCACTAACTCAAGAACGCGGTCAGCTTCTTCCCAGCGACGAGCCTTACCAGTGCCGCGAATTTCAAGCGGCATCGCGACGTTGTCGCGTACTGAGCGATGCGGCATCAACCCAAAGTTCTGGAACACCATTGCAACGCGGCGATTGCGCAAGTCGCGCAGGCCTTCGGCATTCAAACCCATGACATCGTCGCCACCGATCAGAATTTCCCCAGCTGTTGGTTCCAGCAAACGGTTCACATGGCGCACCAATGTTGACTTCCCCGAACCCGACAAACCCATCACGCAGAACAGCTCTCCGCGCTTGATCTGGAAACTCGCATCGGCGACACCAACGACACAATTAAAGCGTTCTAATACCTCAGGCTTGCCAAGCCCCTCAGCGTGAATCGCCTTTAGGGCCTCTTCTGCCCGCGCTCCGAAAACCTTCCAGACACCGCGTGCATCGATTGCTATTTCTTGTGTCATTCCGCCCCTGCCTGTTTAGATCGTTCGGCGACGAATGCCGCCGAACATGTTGCTATTGCATCGGATTGATCAGTTCAGGCCCAACCAGCCGTCGACTGTTTCAGTGTTTTCTTCGACCCAAGTTGAAACCACTTCTTCCATTTCGCCGCCTTCAGCGACAACTTTGAAAGTCAGCAGGCCCAGCTCGCCTGCATCCATGTCAATCTTTGACAAGAAAGACGCCACAGCTGGGTTACGTTCGTTGAGCGTGTTAGAGTAGGCAACTGTCACAGTCTTGACGATCTCACCGCTGTCTACGTTGGATTTCGCATACCAGTCCGCATCCTCATTTGGCTGTACCATGACGTATGTGTCCGGATTGTGCTCTGGTTCTTCAAGAATGGTGAGATCATAGAGCGCATGAACGTAGTGTGGCGTGTAGCAATAGAATGCAGCGCCCTTTTTCTCGGCAATGAGATCTTTGAGACGCGCGAAATAGATCGCTTCATCTTCGATGGTCGGCTCTAGGAATGACTCAATGCCATAGTCGCGGACGCGAACCAAAAACGTGTTTTTGGAGGCAGCACCTGGTGATCCGACCCACACTTCACCCATGCCATCGCCATCTGTATCAAACAACTCTTGAGCGTTTGGCGTTGCGAGATCAAAGATCGATTTGATGTTGTGTTCTTCGACCATGTAGTTGGGAACGCAGATACCGGAACGACCTTCGTAGCTACCAGAAGACAGGCTAACGGTTTTGTTTGCGTCAACGTATTCCTTTGTGAACGATGATTGATTGGGCAACCAAACATCTGGATGCACATCGATGTCGCCACGGCCACCATCCATCGACGCGAAGATCACCGCATTGGTACCTGTCGCAATGCCTGCTTCAGAACCAAGGCGCGTTTCAATCACGTTCTTGATAATGTTGGCCATGATCGTAGCGCCCGGCCAAGTGGGATCGCCGATCATGACTTTTTCTTGTGCCATTGCCGTGGTCCCGGCAAGAGACATGGCCAATGTAACTGTCAGACTTTTGAGAATTTTCATTTTTTGACTCCTAGTTGGTTGAGTTATGCACGCGCCCGCTTTCGTTGCGGATCTATGAATGGAATGTCTGCGACACTTGCTCCTAGGCGCTTCATGCGTCCATCGAGCTGGCCGATTTCTAGCTGTGTCTCGTTGTCTGCAAATTCGACGGATATCCGCGCGATCGCGATTGCATGTTCGAGCGTGGGAGACCGCGTAGCGGACGTCACGACACCGATTTGCCGTTCTCCAGCCCAAACTGGCGCGCCATGCGCTGGAACATCATCACCCTTTAACAAGAGACCCTTGAGAACTTGGCGCGGGGCCTTTGCGTTGCGTTCAAGCGCCGATTTGCCGGTGAATGACGGTTTGTTCATATCAACGGCAAAACCAAGGCCCGCCTCAAAGGCATCAACACCGGGCGCAAATTCAGAGCCTGCGGCTGCAAGACCTGCTTCGATGCGAATGGTCTCAAGCGCTTCATTTCCCATGGGCGTGACGCCATATTCTTCGCCCGCGTCCATGACTGCGTCCCAAATCACCAGTGCATCAGCTTTGGCGCAGAAAATTTCATACCCCAGCTCGCCGGTATACCCGGAGCGCGCCAACATGAATGGTGCGCCATCCCGATCGCCCAGACGTGCGACCGTGACACCAAACCACTTGAGATGTTCCAAGGCAGGAACATGAGGCTGAGTGAAAACAATCTTCTTGAGCAAATCTCTGGATTTTGGACCTTGGATCGCGAGATTGGGCATCGAATTTTGCAATGCATGCACGCGCACATGCAAATTGTGCTCCGTAGCAAGGGACGTCAAAACACGCCCGCTTTCTTCCGTGCCGCAGCACCACCGGAACAGATGCTCGCCGAGGCGAAACAATGTACCGTCATCGATGACAGCGCCAGTTTCGTCACACATCAGTGTGTAAGACCCACGCCACTGAGCCAGCTTTGCAACATTGCGTGTCGTCGCGAGTTGCAACAATTTTTCCGCATCAGGCCCGACAATATCGTACTTACGCAATCCGCTCATGTCCTGAACGGTGACAGCGTTGCGGCACGCCCAGTATTCTCCCAACGTTCCCGTCGATGGGAAATTCACAGGGGCCCAAAGGTCCCGTGCTGGCGCAAAATGGTTGGTCAAAGGCGCTAGCCGCTCATGAAATGCGGACTCTTGGCTGATCGCCATGGTTGAATCTTCCTTCTGTCGGTACGCAACGGCGCGGCGGATTGGTGTATCAGGCCTGTAAATGCGCACATGAATGTCGGTGGGATTCCAACCGTTCACCGGATCAATTTCGTCAGGACATGCGGTTGATGCACAAACAAGATCGTCCATTGCACGCATCACGACATAATCGTTTGGCCGAGAGTGGCTTTCTTCGGTCATGTAGTGATGGGCATGATGATCGACCCACGTGTTCCAGAAGAAATTTATCGCGGGCCATCCCGGCCTCGCTTTCACGCCATAAGGCGAAAGCGCGTTCGAAATATTATCGGAACAATTCACATGCCCGGGAAACCCGCGTTCTTCATAAACGCGCGCAGTACATGCCAAACCGAACGTATCATGTCGCCCGCATGTATCTTGTATCACGTTCATAAGCGGGCGTACGTCTTGATCAAAATACTTATCGAACAAACCCGGCGTTGGAAAAGCGCGCCGCGACATTGACCGCGATGCTGTGCCATCGATCATCCGTTCTTCACCGCGATCCAAACCTCTCGTGCGAAAGGCCACAAAATCAGAACATTGCTGTCCTTCCACGTCGATGATCTGAAAATACTCACCCTTTTTGACCTCGTAAGCCATCCCCGTGCCGCGCGACACGGTGAACTCATCACGCACATCGCCCAGTTCGGGTGGTAAGTTAATCTTTGGCGGATTTGCAGGTTGGTGCGTAACCGTGATCAATCCACAATTGCTACCCGCTACAAATGTTTCTGCGTCAACAGGGCGCGCAACCCAAAGGGTAAGTGCCGCCTGCGTCTTGAGAACGACTTGTTCGTCAAAATCACTCAAGACAGAAACCGGAATCGCCGCGTCTGCGTCACCCCCATTTGCGGACACCCAGCCCATTAGAGCCTGAGCATCGATTTGCTTGCTATTGAGCGTTTGATTTGCCGTTAGCCCAAGGTCGGACAACGCATCTCTGCCTTTTGTGTCAAAGGCAAATACATGAAGACAATCGCCGTCAAAAACATCCAAAAAGCTGATCAGGTCGCCGACCTTCATATCAATGCGCTGCACATCGCGGGGGGCAATCGTATGGACATTGGCGCTGGTTCGTTTCGCGAACCCCGGAAAGGATCTTTGAGGCGAGTTCAGCCCAATGCTGTCACAAGCTTGAATAAGTTGATATCCATACATTTCTGGAGTCGCCTTGGTGATGTAACTGGTTACATGGTTGTTGAAACTAGTTACATATGTCAAGAAAAAAGGCTAGAAAGTTAGCGTAAGCTTGGAGAGATGCACAAAATGGTGTTGGAAAATAAGAAAAAAGCCAACCTGCGCGACGTTGCAAAAGCATCGGGTGTTTCCGTTGCAACTGTCTCTCGTGTGCTGAATACACCTGACCGCGTTTCGAAAACGACTCGCCAAGCGGTGCAAGCGGCAATCGATCATTTGCACTTTGTCCCAAGTGCCGCGGCGCGGTCTATTAATTCGGGTCGCTCACACGTTGTCGGCGCCTTGGTGCCAACCTTAGACAATGCGATTTTCGCAAGATTTTTAGGCGCTCTTGAATCCAAGCTGGGTGAACATGGTTTGTCACTTGTGATCGCAACAACCGATGGTGATCCTGACCTAGAAGCGGAAAAGGCGCAGAGGCTCGTGAATATCGGCGCCGAAGCCCTCATTGTTTCTGGGGTTACTCATAGCGATGCATTCGAACAACTGATTGTGCGGACCCGCATGCCAACTGTTGTGACTTCATTCTTTGATCCAAATTATCACTACCCGACAATCGGATATGACAATGCTGCTGCGGCTCGCATGGCAGAAGACTTTTTGATCGAAAAAGATCATCTGCAAATTGCGGTTCTTCATGGACCAACCGAGCACCATGACAGGATGCGAGCACGTTTGTCCGGTCTGCATGAAAAGGCTAAACTTCACAATTTTGAAACCGATTTAACATTGAAAGGTGCTGAGAACGCAGTCAACGAGTTGCTCAGCACAGCGCCGGAAACAACCGCGATACTCTGTCTTTCTGATGTCCTCGCACTAGGTGCATTGTTTGAGCTTCAACGACGTGGCATCCGAGTGCCGCAAGATATGTCATTGATGGGTATTGATGATCTGCCGTCGTCGGCCAGCGCCTTTCCTTCCATCACCACAATCCATTTACCTGCAGTTGAAATGGGTATTCGAACAGCCGATGCAGTCTTTGAGTGGGTGGAACATCAAACTGTACCCGAGCCTCATCTCATTGAGACTTCGCTCATCATCAGGCAGTCCACCTAGGTATCATTACTTCGGAGGTCTGAGCGATACGACCAGCTGACCGATTTGTCGCATGAGGCTATTCTTGTGGGAAAGCGCCGCCTTCTTCTTTGCGTCGCTCAATGAACGCCCCGATATTATCTGCAGCGGTATCACCATGCGCAGGGGTACGAAATTCTTCTAGGTTCTTGGTCCAGATATCCGTAGCACGTTCAGTTGCCGTCTTAGCGCCAGCTTCAGTCCAAGCGCCAAAGTTCGTCAGGTCCGAAACAAGCGGCGCATAAAATGCCGATTGATACCGATCCATCGTGTGCTGCGTAGCAAAGAAATGCCCGCCTGGATCGATTTCGGCAATAGCATCGAACCCGATTTCTGCATCGTTTCCGACGGGCTTTGTGCACATCTCGGCCAATGATTGGAGGGCTTCGATGTCGTTTATGAACTTCTCATAGCCGAAGCTCAATCCACCCTCTAACCAACCCGCTGCATGGACAGTTAATGTCGCATTGGCCATCGCCCCGCCCCACAGCGCCATATTGGTCTCATTCGCAGCTTGCATATCCGCAGCATTCGACGCTGCGCCTGTCCCAGAACGCCAAGGCAAGCCAATGTAGCGGGCCAATTGACCTGCACCGATCTGCATTTTGACATGTTCTGGTGTTCCAAACGCCGGCGAGCCGGATTTCATATCTACATTCGAGCTGAACCCGCCGTAGCTGATTGGTGCTCCTGTGCGACTCAATTGCGCCAATGTGATGCCAGCAAGCGCTTCTGAATGCTGCAAAGCGAGCGCACCAGCAATCGTGATCGGAGCCATCGCGCCAGCCAAACAGAAAGGCGTAATGATCGACATCTGACCCGCTCGGGCGAAATCAATCAGCCCTTGCGCCATTGGATTATCCAACATCCGCGGTGAATTTGAATTGATAACGGTCGTGCCCCAAACGCCATCGGTAAAATCGTCTTCAGACAGGTTAAACGCGAGGCGGATCATTTCAAAACTATCACGGACTTGTTCGGATCCACGGGAATAAATAAACAGAGGCTTGTCACAGTTGATCAATTGCGCCCGCATCATCTCATAATGACGAAACTGTATCGGAACGTCCTGCGGCTCGACACTCGGTCCCAACATATGGATGACATCATATGTCTGGGCGAGCTTGAGCGTCTCGACATAGGCCTCCAGATCACCCGGCCTGCGACCTCGTTTTAGGTCAGTCACATTGGGGCACCCTGCACCTGCCATGAACAGCATCGCCCCGTTCTCATATTTCTGTTCTCGCGCAGGGTTGATCGCGCGTAGAGAAATAGACGCAGGAGCTGTTTGCAAAGCAGCCGTTACAATATCGCGGCCAATAAACACCATGTCGTCTTTGACGCGCGCACCAGCTTTTTCGAATATTTCTCGGGCCTCGGGTAACAAGACTTTGATGCCCAGCTCTTCGATCACCCGCAAAGCTGTGTCGTGAATGTTTGCCACTTCATCATCAGAAAAAACCGCTTGTGGCTGAAACGGATGCCGCAGGTTTATGTAGTTCGTTTCGCGGACTGGATTGACTGCATCTGATTGCGCGCGTCGGCGTCCACCCATCCTACGGCGCTTGTTTTCGTTTTGCATATCAACCCCTGTTCAAAATGTTTTAGGTAAACGCACTCAGGTCATGGCGAAACGAAGTCGCAACATCTGCGCTGAGCACCCTACCCGTAAATGTGAGAAAATAATTTTCGAGCCTCGACATGCGCTCCGCTTCGGCCTCATTGGGGTTCATTGCGACATACCCCACCTGAGCAAAGTACAGCACCCGCGCACGCACCTCTGCTTCCTGCGGATCATAGTCGAACCGATGGAATAGCTGCGTTATGACAGCGACACGGTTGGCATCCTCAGCACGCACCGCTGCGAGCACCTTGTCATCCAAGCGGGCCCAATCGCGGACTGCTTGCTCCAGAGGTGCGTTGAACACGGCTGCATCATTCCAAATCGCGAAGAATGACAAGACGCCGACGTCCAAACTGGTTGCTTCATCGAGCACCTCTTTGATCCGTTGACTGTTGACTGCGGACCATTCGTTCAAAAGCCCGTCGAGCAATTCCTGGCGCGATTTGAAATGCCAATAGAAGCTGCCTCGACTGGCACCAATAGAAGTCGCAAGTCGTGTAATTTGGACGGCATCGATTCCCTCATTCATGAAACACACAATGGCAGCACGGAGCCAATCAGCTCTGCCAAGTTGAGGCTTTGAGGGGGATTCTGTGCGGATTTCTACGGTCTTCATATCGAATCCATACAGGGTTGTTTGGAAACAATCAATATTGTACGTTATCCGAAATTCAACCGCGGGAGACCGGAAATGATCAAAGCACAGCCACGCGTAATGGAGTGGGACAAGTCCGATTTCCAGCCGCGCTTTGAATATGGCGAACAAGCCCAAGCCGCGCATCTGTGCGGCACCGACGATGGCAGCAAACTTGGGGCGGGATTCGGCCGGTTGAAGAACGCATCTTTCGACTGGACCGTGCAATATGATGAAATCATTTTGGTGTTGGAAGGACAGGTTACAGTCCAAACAGACACCGGCCCATTGAGTGCCAATCGCTATTATACCATCTGGCTCCCCGCCGGCACCAAAGTCACCTATCAGGCCGAAGATGCGTTAATTTTCTACGCTATTCAGCCCGCTGATTGGGCGGAAGGCGTTAACGGATGACACTCAACATTTCTCGTACGCCCCGCAATGATCAGACAAACGCATGGAGTACGATCCTACCTCATCGCACACCCCACGCCAGCCTTGCCCAAAACATTAAGGCAGATTGGATCGTCATCGGTGGCGGCTATGCGGGCTTGGCCGCCGCGCGACAGCTGGCGCAGAACTGTCCCAACGACAGCATCGTCCTGCTCGAAGCTGGCATATGCGGTGAAAACGCTTCAGGCCGAAACTCTGGTTTCGTAATTGATCTGCCGCACACGACGTCTTCAAACCTTGATCAGCTGGAAGGGTCGCATCGCTACATGCGCCTTGCCCGAGCGGCGACAGCAGCGCTGGAAACGAATGTACGTGAACTGGGCATTGCATGTGATTGGTCCAGAGATGGGAAATATCACGCAGCCGTCACAGCTGAGGGCTCCAAAGCAATGCTCGAACCCTATGCAAACGAGTTGACCGCATTAGGGGAACCGTTTGAGTGGGTCGAAAGTGACGTTCTTGCCGCTAAGCTGGGCACAACACATTTTCACCGCGCGATTTATACACCCGGCTGCGTTCTTATGAACCCAGCCGCGTTGACACGTGGATTGGCCGACACTTTACCCGCGAACGTATCGATCTTCGAAAACTCACCCATAATCGCAATTGATTATTCAAATGGGATTCACGCATCGACGCAAGGAGGCTCCGTTTCCGCGCAGCGTATGATCTTGGCGGCAAACGGGTTCAGCGAACAATTCGGCTACGGCAAGAACCGCTTCGTACACCTCGCTCTCAGCGCCAGCCTCACACGTCCTTTATCACCTGACGAACAATCGGAATTCGGTGTAGAAAAACCTTGGGGGCTGACCCCAGCCAACGGATTTGGTGGCATTACTATGCGCTACACAAATGACCGCCGCATCCTGATCCGGCAGGACATCAAAGTGGCGATGGGACAGAACGTAGCTTCACGCAAAACTGAAGCGATTGCGCGTACCCACAAGGCGCTACTGGCGAACCGCTTTCCCAGCTTGCGGGATGTGACGTTCGAAAATTCATGGGTCGGTTATATCTGCATGTCGCGTAACGGCGCACCGATGTTCGACAACCCTGCCCCCAATGTCTGGATTGCAGCTTGCCAAAATGGCATCGGCGTCACCAAAGGAACAATCAGTGGCATGCTGATTGCGGACAAGGCATGCGGTGTTGAAAACCCGTTGATCCTTGATCTTGAAGCCCTTGGCAGTCCCGTTCAACTACCGCCCCGCCCTCTGGTCGAAGTCGGTGCGCGGGCTACGATCGGCTGGGAAATCTGGAAAAATCGGGCAGAAGCTTAGGCTCAAGGCCCGTTATTGCAAATAGGCCGAAGAGCGCTTCGGGAACTGCAGGCTGACCGAGAAGATAGAATCCGAGTTCGCGATATCAATCTGACCGTCAAAGGATGACACGATCGCTGCGGCAATCGGCAGCCCAAGACCTGACCCCGCGCTTGGGCCAATTTGGCTGAACCGTCCAAGCGCGCGTTCAAAATTTTTCTCGGCGATGCCTTTTCCGTCATCGCTGATACTCACATTCAAGCTTTCTTCCTCCATACGTGTTGAAAGCTGAATTTGGGTCAGTTTTGAGCCGCCATGAATGAGCGCATTGTTCAAAAGATTTAGGATCGCTTGCTCAAACATAACCGGATCACCAACCAACTCCATCCCTTCTGCACCGAGGTTTGATTGGAACTGGACACCCGCCTTCTCTGCTTCGCCTTCGAATTTTTCGCTGATGATCCGTAATATGTCTAACGGCTCAAACACCTGTTTGGTATTGTGGGACAACGTGGATTGCGCACGATCAAGTGTTAGCAAGCTATTAGCCAATTGCCCCGCTTCGCGCGCAGCGATCAGCAAATCCTCTGACCTCGCATTTGCGTCTTCCAGCGTTTTTGCGTTATTCACAGATTCCGCAAGGCTTTGCACACCAGCAATCGGATTGCGCAACTGATGTGCTGCATCAGAAATAAACGCATTTTTCGCCTCAAGCGTTTTCGAAAGCTCGCCGACAAGAGCGTTGAAACGCCCGACAATGCCTGTGACCTCTTCGGGGATGCTCCGCTTAATTGGTGACAAGTCAGTAACAGAGCGCCGCGCGATTGCGTCTTCTAAATCAAGGAGCGGCGCCAAACCGCGACCGACACCGAACCATACGATCAACGCGAGCGCCCCGATCATGGACGCGATAATAAGGAAAACCGGCCCCGTTCGGGTGCGAACGTACCCATCTCGAACGGAGGTACGTTGCCAAACTGAAAATGTAAAAGGACCAGCCAAGCCATCGATCGATGTGTTTTGGACAAACCTTAGCGCGCGAATAGGCGCGCCTTGGTATGTCGCGTCGTAATAGGTTTGAGTTGCATCAATCGGAACCGAACCCGGCGGCACAGGGGGCGTGGCATAGCCCGTCACGAATACTCCATCAGGCGCATAGACATGGTAAAACACGGTGCCACCTGACGTATCGCGCAAAAGGTCGCGCGTTTCTTCACTAGGGAGATCGCCGCCCGTCACAGCCGTGTCCCGAGAGATCGCAAGCGCTGTTGAAAGCAACGAGCGATCAAACCGTTCGGCAGCATTAGCCTGCGCATCGAAATAAGCCCATGCACCGAAAGCGATAGCAATAACCATCAGCGGTGTCAGAATGACCAAGGTCAGCCTTCCCCGCAATGACAGGCTCGTTTTCATGGCGTAGCCTGCATCAAATACCCCAAACCACGTTTGACGATAATTTGCACACGAAACGGCTGCAGGCGTTTTCGCAAACGCGAAACATAAACCTCAACAACGGGTTCATCGACATCCGCACCAGTGCCATAAAGACTGTCTAAAAGAAGCTGTTTAGACACAATCCGCCCTTCGGCCATCAAAAGACGTTCGAACAATGCAATCTCTCGCCTTGGAATATCGAGCGTGCCATCAGCGCTTTTGACCATACGCGCGGTCTGATCAAATTCTAGATCACCTATCTTTGTGACCTTCACAGGTTTGTCGCCAACCCGCCGTGACAGGGCGCGAATGCGGGCGCCAAATTCGTCCATTTCAAACGGCTTGCTGAGGTAGTCATCCGCACCCGCGTCTAGGCCTTTTACCTTGTCCGTGGTTTCCGACCTTGCGGTCAGTAAAAGCACAGGCCGCGCATCCCCGCGGGCGCGCATCTGGCGTAGTACGGTCAGCCCATCAACTTCGGGTAGGTTGATATCGATGACCACGATGTCCCCATCGTCGTCTTTCAAAAAACTCTGGGCGGCGCCCCCGTCGTGCAGCACATCTACAGCGTGGCCTTCGTCCTGCAGGTAATAGCGAATACCCTTCGCAACCGACACATTATCTTCGACGACGACGATACGCACGACCAACTCCTCCCTCGAAAGTTAATTGCCAGATGCAAGGTTCATGCAAGGATGTCACCGCAAGATGGGATCATCAAGGAGACTTATTTGCGCTTCTGATTCTAATTTTGGGGCCGCGCAGGTCCTTCTGGGAGGAAAACAAATGCTTAAGAAAACGCTGAGCGCGCTCGCGCTCTCGACCGCTTTGGTGGGCATGCAAGCTGCCGCTGATAGTCACGGTATCGACCTGTCTGGAAAGACTGTCGAATGGATCATCCCATTCTCTGAAACTGGTGGCTCTGCGAAATGGGCAAACTTCTATGCGCCCCTGCTGTCCGAGGCGCTACCGGGCAATCCAACTGTTGTTGTAACCTTCAACCCGGGTGCTGGTTCAACAAAAGGCGCGAACGCATTTCAGGAAATGACATATGAAGATGGCACAACCATCTTTGGCTCTTCAGGCTCTACGCAATTTCCATATCTGCTGAGCGATCCGCGCGTACGTTATGAATATAGCGATTGGAACGTGGTGTTGGCATCTGGCACAGGTGGCGTTGCTTACCTGCCGACCGATCTTGCAGGCCAGTTGGGTGATGGCGGCAGCGCCGCTGGTATCGCAGGCGAAGATTTCATCTATGGCTCACAAGGTGCAACACGCCTCGATCTTGTTCCGCTTTTGGCTTGGGAAATGCTTGGCCTACAGGTTGAGCCAGTCTTCGGCATCGAAGGCCGCGGCGATGGTCGTCTGATGTTTGAACGTGGCGAAGCCAACATTGATTATCAAACATCCTCGTCTTTCTTGTCTGGCGTAACGCCGCTGGTTGAAGCGGGCACGGCTGTGCCTTGGTTCTCATTCGGTTCACTCGACCGCGATGGCAATATCGTACGTGACCCAACCTTCCCTGACATGCCGACATTCAAAGAAGTGTGCGAAGCAACAGACGGTTGTGAAACCTCTGGCGAGCAGTGGGATGCATGGAAAGCCTTCTTCATCGCAGGATTCCCGGCGCAGAAAATGGTGTTCCTACCAGCAGGCGCACCAGACGACGCAATTGCGACCTTCACCAAGGCTTTCGCAGCCATTCAAGAGCGTCCTGACTTTGCTGAAATCTCAGCGAAACGTCTGGGTGTTTACCCGCAAATGACGGGTGCGGCCGCACAGACAGCAATGGCGAGTGCCACTGATGTCCCTCAAGCTGCAAAAGATTTTGTGATCAACTGGCTGAGCGACCGTTACGGCGTCGTTCTTCAGTAATCCCTAAATCCGAGCCCCATCTGCGCAAGTCGTGGATGGGGTCTTCCTAATTCTTTAGACAATTGAACGGGGTCCCGCATGGAGATCTTTGCCACAGCTTTGCCTGCGTTAAATGACGCGTTCGCAATGATCCTGCAGCCACATGTGATCGGTTATCTGGTGCTGGGCGTCGTGATGGGTCTCTGTATCGGTGTGTTCCCCGGATTGGGCGGGATTGCTGGCCTGTCTCTCCTGCTTCCGTTTATGTTCGGAATGGAACCCGTTACCGGATTGGCCCTGATGATCGGTATGGTCGCTGTTGTGCCGACCTCGGATACATTTGCTTCCGTCCTCATGGGCATCCCCGGATCATCAGCGAGCCAAGCAACAGTGCTAGATGGTTTCCCGATGGCCAAGAAAGGGCTGGCCGCGCGTGCGTTATCGGCCGCCTTCGCCTCCTCGCTATTTGGCGGCCTTGTCGGCGCTGCATTCTTGACGGTTTTCATCCTTGCAGCGCGTCCCATCGTGCTTTTGTTTCAGACGCCCGAACTATTGATGATCACGATCTTCGGCTTGTCGATGGTCGGCATTCTCGCAGGTCGCGTAGCACTCAAAGGCCTCGTTGCCGCCTGTCTTGGCATTCTTGTTGGTACCATTGGGGAAGGCGCGAGTTCCGGTGCGCTGCGCATGTCGACATATGATCTACCCTATCTAGCCGATGGTCTAAAACTGGTCATCGTTGGTTTGGGCATCTTCGCGATCCCCGAAATCATCGCACTGTTGCGCCGCGACAAAGCAATCTCTGACCGCGCGCCGTTGGGCGGTGGTTGGGCCGAAGGCGTGAAAGATTGGTGGGCAAACAAGTGGCTGTCCATGCGGTGTTCGTTGATTGGCGTGGTGGTCGGCGTCATCCCCGGCCTCGGCGGCTCTGTCGTGGATTGGATCGCCTATGGGCACACAGTCCAAACCGCCAAAGATAAGACAGGCTTTGGCTCTGGCGACGTGCGCGGCGTGATTGGACCGGAGAGCTCAAACAACGCAAAAGAAGGCGGCGGTTTGGTCCCAACGCTCTTGTTCGGCATCCCCGGTTCAGGATCAATGGCCATCTTTATTTCGGCTGTCGCACTGCTTGGAACGGGTTCGATCGAAGTCGGTCCCTCTATGCTAAAGAACAACCTCGATTTTACCTATGCGATTGTCTGGCTGCTTGCGCTTGCCAACGTAGTCGGCACGCTGCTGTGCATCGCTGCATCGGGTGGCATCGCGAAACTCACCGAAATCCGTTTTGCGCTTCTCGCGCCTTTCTTGTTCATGATTATCGCTTTCGCGGCATTCCAATCACGTCAGGAAATCTGGGATCTGGTCGCGCTGTTTGGCATCGGCCTGCTCGGCATTCTGATGCGTCGTTTTGATTGGTCGCGCCCTGCCTTTCTGATCGGTTTCGTACTGTCCGCACCGGCTGAGCGTTACACAAACCAAGCCTATCAAATTGGCGCATCCCGTTTCCGTCGTGGGTTTGAAGAAGGCATCGAATATGTCTTCAGCCCCATCGTGATCGTGTTGATCATCATCACGCTGCTGTCCGTCGTTATCGGCTTGCGACAGGCGAAAAATATCCAAGCGGAAGGCACAGTCGCCGCAGGAAACAAGCGCGCGCCTGTGATCTTCCTTTTGACCATCACAACCTACATCGCGCTGACTTATTGGAACGCGTCGATCATTCCCGATTTTGCCCGCATGGATCGTGTATTTCCTGTTTTTGTCGCAACTGTGGGCCTCATTGGGTGTGTCTTGTTGCTGATACAAATGATGCGCGCGGCTGAAACTGCGCCAATCTTTGCGGATCGGGAAGCCGAAGAAGCCAGTGAAAACATGTATGGCCTCTGGCCGACACTGGCTTGGTTTGCTGGCCTTCTAGCCGCGACAGCTTTAGTTGGCTTCATCCTTGCGCTCGCAGGCTTCTTGCTTCTGTTCATTCGCATGCGCGCGGGTAAATCTTGGGGGTATGCAGCAGCTTATGCAGCCGCTGGCATCGCGTTTATCTGCGCTATGGCATGGACCCTCAATCGGGACTTTCCACCCGGCTTTTTGCAAGACGTGTTCGATCTACCATGGCCACTCACATGACGCAGACGGCTATCCCATTTTTGCTCATGCGGGGCGGCACGTCTCGGGGGCCCTATTTGAACCGTGCAGACCTGCCCGAAGACCACGACACATTGGCGCAAGTCCTGATTGCCATGGTCGGCTCAGGTCATGCGCTCAATATTGATGGTATCGGTGGGGGAAACGCGGTCACCACAAAGGTCGCGATGCTGTCACAATCTGATGATGATTGGGCCGACATCGATTACTTTTTCGCGCAGGTCAGCGTTGAAGATCAAAGCGTCGATTTCAAACCAACCTGCGGGAATATACTCTCTGGTGTTGGGCCTGCGGCGATTGAGATGGGATTGATCCCACCAGACGGGGCCGAAACAACGGTGAAAATCCGCGCTGTGAATACTGGTGCCAGAGTGGTTGCACAGGTTCAAACGCCTAATGTTGCAGTGTCCTACGTGGGCGAAGCGTCTATTGACGGCGTACCTGGACAAGCCGCGCCAATTGGGTTGCAGTTCATGGACACGATTGGGGGAGCAACAGGGGCCTTTCTTCCGACAGGCAATTTGATAGATCGTTTCGACGGGATCGACGTCACATGTATGGACGTTGCCATGCCAATGGTTATCGCACGCGCAGATGCATTTGACCTCACGGGCTATGAAACGGCGGAAGAGTTGAATGAAAACACCGCCTTCTTCGCGCAGATGGAAGCCGTGCGCATCAAGGCAGGCGAAGCGATGGGCATTAAAAATGTTGCTACGTCCGTTACACCGAAATTCGGTCTACTTGCCCCTGCCAAAGATGGCGGAACAATCGCGACTCGCTATTTCATGCCTTGGAAAGCCCATCCGACAATGGCCGTCACAGGGGCGCAATGTCTCGCTGCTTGTGTACTGACACCGAACACTGTCGCCGACGGGATGGCGGCGCGGTCAAACGAGCGCCCCGCAACCGTGACCCTTGAACATGCCTCTGGCCAAATCGACGTACTTGTTAACTATGAATTGACTGCGGACGGGATTGAAATCCATTCAGCGGGACTGGTGCGCACCGCGCGATTGCTTGCAAAGGGCGACGTTATGATACCAACAACAGTTTGGAGGCAGACATGAAGGTTCACATTCTTGACGATTGGTTCGACACATTGCGGGGCCTTCCCTGCTTTGAGAAACTATCGGGCCACGATGTCACGGTTTGGACGGATCATGAGCCCGACCCGACAAAACTGGCCGCCCGCATCCAAGACGCAGATGCCTTGGTTCTTTTTCGCGAACGAACGAAAGTTAGTGCCGAGCTTCTAACGCAAACGCCGAACCTCAAACTGATTAGCCAACGCAGTGTTTATCCTCATGTAGACGTGCCTGCTTGTACCGCAAACAACGTCATGCTGTGTTCCAATATGCAGGGCGGCGGCGCGAATTATGCAGCCGCTGAAATGACGCTTGCGCTGATCCTTGCAAGCTACCGTCAAATTCCGCAGCAGGTGGCTTCGATCCGAGCGGGTCATTGGCAAATGGGCGTCGGCCGAACGCTGCGTGGACGCACATTGGGGCTTTATGGGTACGGGCGGATCGCCAAGGCCGTTGCGCAATATGCCAAAGCGATTGGTATGCGGGTGCAATGGTGGGCCTCTGAAGAGGGCCGTGCGCGGGCAACTGCGGATGGCGAAACGGTTGCCGATAATCGCAAAGCGTTCTTTGCAACGTCAGATGTCGTGAGTCTGCACCTTCGTCTGAAGCCCGAAACGCGCGGTCTTATCACCGCTGATGATCTTGCTGCGATGGCCCCGCGTAGCCTCTTGGTGAACACATCACGATCAGGGTTAATCGCGCCCGGCGTTCTTGAAACCGAGATTGCCAAAGGTCGCATTCATGCGGCAGTTGATGTCTTTGACAACGAACCATTGAACGACACCGCCAACCCGCTTTTGACGCATCCAAATGTCCTGCCGACGCCGCATATCGGCTTTGTCACCGAGGATGAATTTGACCTGCAATTCAACGATATCTTTGATCAGATCAACGCCTATGCGGCGGGCGAGCCGATCCATGTGATCAACCCAGAGGTCACGAGTTAAACAGGCGTGCCGCAATTGGCGCGCCGATAATAACCGTCACGATCCGCAAGACATGGTGCGAGATCACAAACGCCATGTCCGCCCCTGCGATCAACGCAAGAACAGTCATTTCAGCCTGCCCTCCGGGTGCGAACGCCAAAAGCGTTTCCATCGGCGGGGCAAGCGCAAAGAGATGAATTCCTTCGACGAAAGCCGCAGACAGTGCCAATAGGATCACGCAGAATCCCAAGGCAACAGTAACATCGCGGCGCACCTCTGCCCCAGTGACACCTGCATATTTGGTGCCGACAGTCATGCCGATAAAGAACTGCGCTGCCCAGATTGCTTCAGCTGGGGGGCGGTGCTGCAAAACCCCCATCAACGCCATGACCCCCGCAAGGATCATTGGCCCAAGGATAGACGCCCCGAACAGCCCAACAGCTTTCGCAATCTGCCATCCTGCCAAACCGACGACTACCATCAGAGCCAGTTGTGAAGGTGGTAACGAGGTCGCCGGAACGCCCGGTGGGTTTGTCAGATCAACGTCCCAATACCCTTGCAAAATGAATGGAAGAGCCACGACAATGACCATGACCCGCGTTGCTTGGATCAATGACAAAGCCCGCACGTCTCCGCCCGCTTCTTCCCCGAACAACAACATATCCTGCAAGCCCCCGGGCATCGCCGAATAATAACTGGTGGCGAAATCAAATCCCCACAGGCGATGGAAATAAGGAACGCCAACCAATCCGATCACAAACACCATGATCGGCACGAGCAATAGCGTCGTCCAATACCCCGCCATGCTAATCACCAGAGCAGTTGTAAACGTCGCCCCAACGGCGACCCCAAGGATGGATCGCATCGCGTTATTTAGAAACGGCACGCTCTTCATTGGCATCCCAAAAAGGGCGGCACAGAGACAGGCAAATATTGGTCCCAACAACCATGGCAAAGGAAGCGTAAGAAAATGGAAGACCAAGACGCCAAAACCGGCGACGAGATGGGTCGAGACGATACGCATCATGAACGCATCACCTGCAATCGATATCTGAGCGAGGTCTGCAAATGCGCTTCTGCAGCTGCGCCAGCACCTTCGATGTCTCCTGCGCTGATAGCTTCCGTAATTTGAGCATGCTGCGCAACGACCGTCGAAATGCGGTCAGCATCTGCTAAGGTCGTCGGCCCGAGCAACAGCAACGCGTTGTTCATCGCGCGTGCAGCATCCAACAGAAATCGATTGCGACCTGCCAAATAGATCGCCCTATGAAACTTCTGATTTGTTGCGGCTGCAAGTGCTGGGTTGGTACCATTGCGCGCTATTTCATCGTTGAGATCACCCAGCGCATCCACCTCGGCCTCTGCCGCATGTTTCGCCGCCATCTCTGCCGCCGTGCGCTCCAGAACCAAACGCATTTCATAAAGCTCAACCACTTCGGGTTGCCCAAGTCTGCGGATAATGGCGCCAACTCGGGGGCGGTGTTCAACGATGTTCTCCGCCTCAAGACGGCGCAAAGCTTCGCGAATGGGTGTGCGTGACAGAGCAAGACGGTCTGCTATTTCGATTTCGCGCAGGCGATCACCGGGTTGATAGATACCCTTTTCGATCGCGTTCATCAGTTTGAAGAAAGCCACTTCGCCTTGAGAAAGATCTGCGTCCATTGCGTCGCCTTTCGTATTGTATCCCTTCGGATACATAAGGCAAAAGAGAGGGAACCGCAATTGGCAAAAATCAATCGCTGAGGTTGATTAACTCATGTCGCACTTCGGGCGCCTAGTTTGTCCGCGCCAGTGCGAAGCTAATCATTATCAATCAAAATACGCTCAGCATTGCCTTGCGCGTCATCATATTGATTGGACCTAATCGTCCAAAGAAACGCCACAAGTCCGCAAGCGCCGAGCGTTAAGGAGACAGGGATGAGGATCACCAGAACATTCATGCCACAAACCTTATGCGTTGGGCGCTGAGTAAAACCGTGACAGAAGATGCGCTCATCGCGAGTGCCGCTGCGAGCGGCGTCGCAAACCCAGCGAGCGCGATAGGCACCGCGATGAAATTATAAATGGCTGCGATTGCAAAGTTCTGTTGCGACAAGCGCCGCGTCATACGCGCGATGCGCAGGAGCGAAGGTAGATCAGCGAAATCTTCTTTCAGAACCACGACGTCAGCTGCGTTACGGGACGCGTCTAGCGCAGTAGATGGCGCAACTGAAGCGTGGGCAGACGCCAGCGCTGCCGTATCATTCAACCCATCCCCAACCATTAAAACAGTTTGCCCAGCACCTCTAAGCGCTGCCAACCGATCAAGTTTGTCTTCTGGACGCGCATTAGCCATAAATCCGATATCGAGTTGATCGGCGATCACTTCAGCGGGGGCCAAACGATCCCCTGTTATCATTTCGCATGGCAGCTTCATTTGATCCAAGGCCTCTGCGATCCCATCTCGCAAACGCTCTTGCGTATGCAGTTGCTTCGCTGGGCTCTCACCAATCCGCAAACCAAGACCTGTGAACGAAGCGCCAAGCCATTCACCGCGCCCCAAGGCGACGGTCTGGCCTTGCCAGTGCGCCTGGATGCCTTCCCCGATTTCTTCTTTGATCAGGCTCAGGCTTGCAGAGGCAGTGTTAGGCAATTCGCTCAAGACCGCCCGCGACCAAGCGTGCTGAGAGGCTTGGGCCAAAGCTGTCACAACAGATTGCTCATCAGCCGAAAGATCAGACACGTCCACATGCGCGGGCAGGGTCAGCGTGCCCGTTTTATCGAAGACGATATGATCGACTTCAGCCAAACGCTCTAGCGCGGTCGCGTGTTTCACCAAAAACCCCTTGGAATAAAGGCGACTGATCGCGCTTGTGCTCACGGCAGGGACAGCCAAACCCAATGCGCAGGGACAGGTAATGATTAAAACAGCAATCGCGATGTTGAGCGCGTGACGAATATCGCCATTCACGCCTACCCATCCAACAAATGCCACCAGCGCCAACACGTGAACCGCAGGCGCGTAGATTTGCGCGGCTCGGTCCGCAAGGCTGGTGTAGCGATTTCGCCCGTTCTCAGCGGTTTCAACCAGTGCCGCCATCTGGCGCAGACTGGTATCTGTTCCGTCAACGATAGTCGTGATCGTAATCGCCCGCCCCAGATTAACCTCGCCAGCTTGCAATTCCGCGCCCCCCAGAACAGTGACTGCATCACTTTCACCGGTGAGTAGAGACCGATCTAGCAAAGCTTTGCCGCTGTTTAAGACGCCATCAATCGGAACGCGCACGCCCGTAGGAACAAGGAGAGTGTCCCCTTTGCGTATTTCGAGTGTAGGCATGGAAACCGCGCTGTCCCCTTTCAGAACTTGCGCAGTGTGGACCTCTAAAGCGCTCAATTCTTTGGCCGCAGAACGCGCTGCTGTGCGCGTACGATGATCCAAATAGCGCCCGATCAAAAGGAAAAAGGTAAGCGATAAAGCCGCGTCAAAATAGGCATGCGCACCGCTGTTAAGAGTTTCGAATAGAGACATACCAGCAGCCAGAAGGATCGCCAGCGAGATGGGAACGTCCATATTCAACCGCCCAACCTTCAAAGCAGACAAGGCGTTGTTAAAAAACGGCTGCCCTGCATAGGCAACCGTGGGCAAGGCAATCATGGCAGAGATCAGGTGGAACAAGTCGCGCGTTGCAGCTTCAGCGCCGGACCACACAGCGACCGACAAAAGCATAACATTCATCATCGCGAATCCCGCGACGGCCAATCGGACCAGCAATGCGCGACCAGCAGAATCTTGGGCCGTCTCCAAGGCTTGCAAGTCCAGCGCGTAGGCTTCGAAACCCAGTGTTTTTAACGCCGACAGCGCAGCGTCGGGATCAACTGTTCCCGAAATCGAAACACGTTTGAGCGATAGGTTCACACGCACGTTCGTGACGCCGTTAAGTTGCGCTAAACCGCGTTCAATCTTGCCGATACACGCAGCGCAATGAACGGTTGGCAACGAGAATTGCAATGCAGGCCCAATAGCGACGTTGTCCGCCATTGGAACTGCCACACATGCGGCGCACGCGACGGTCATAACCCGGCTCGCACGATCACACGCTGCTGAAACAGAGTACCGTCGTCCGCGCGCATGCGCAGACGCAAGTTCCAGTTTCCAGCATCTGCAACAACAGGAGCGCGATAGACAGTGCCGTCAAACGTGAACTCGGGAATTTGGTCTGCTTTGACCATTGTAGCCCGCCCAAAAATTGCATCCTCGATTTCAGGATTGATGGCTTGACCGTCCTGCACAATCGCGAGCACGAGCTCATCGCCTTCAAGATGGGCGGCAACCTTCCAACCCAAAGCGAGTTGTGCATTGCGATCCACATCAAAGGATTGGCTCGCCACGTAGGAATTCTTGACTTCCAATCCCGGAAACGTGCGCACTGCATTGTAGGCGAGGGTCAAATTCACACTGATGATCACCCCAAAGGCCAGCGCAAAAGCACTGAAAACATGCCATCCCTTTACTTCGGTCATTGGCTTTCCCTTCCATTAAATGTTGTGGCTTGGCTTGTGCGCTCGCCCGTTGCCAAATTTTCGACCCAGAACCTCAGGTCTGTCACTGCGCGACTGGCGGCGGGGTCTTGTGGACGTGCCGTGACATAAATCCGTTGAAGGATCGTTGTGTCAGCAGGCACGGTGACCTTGGGCAATCCGCTCTGCCCTTGCAGGTCAATTCTCAGGATATCTTCGCTGGTCAGATTCAGGTGAAACTCGGCATCCTCACCCTGTTTGTTACGCAAACGCACGTCATAGATATTGCGTATCGCACCATCGGATTGAACGACGTAGGTCGGATTACGCACCGCAGCGACCGTCAGTTCAATGTCGGACCGGATAAACAAGGCGTAGACCAGCCCCATGCCCATTGCCGCCCAAATCGTCGTATATAGAATTGTACGTGGGCGAAGAATATGCCGCCAAACCGAGGTTGTGGGCTTCCCTGCGCGTTCAGCAGGTTCATCGGACAGCGCCATATAATCGATCAACCCGCGTGGTTTACCGATCTTGGCCATGACATCGTCACATGCATCGATACAAAGCGCACAGGTGATGCATTCCATCTGCTGACCGTCGCGGATGTCGATCCCAGCAGGGCAGACATTTACGCACGCCATGCAATCAATGCAGTCACCTGCGTTTGCGTCTCGCTTCTTCCCTCGTGGCTCACCGCGCCAGTCTCTGTAGGCGACAGTGATCGTGTCGGTATCCATCATCGCAGCTTGGATGCGTGGCCAAGGGCACATGTAATTGCACACTTGTTCCCGAAGGAACCCACCAAAGACAAATGTCGTCGCGGTCAACACAGAGATTGTTCCATAGGCAACGGGATGTGCTGTGAACTGGACTAAGTCACGCGCGAGCGCTGGCGCGTCGGTGAAATAGAACACCCATGCCCCGCCTGTCGCGACGCTAATCAGCAACCAAACCGCCCATTTGGTCAGGCGCAAACGCCATTTGCGAAGGCTCCATTCGCCGCGATGCAAGCGAAGCCGCGCGTTACGGTCGCCTTCAATCCAGCGTTCCACCAAAATGAAAAGGTCTGTCCAAACCGTTTGCGGGCACGTGTAGCCGCACCAAACGCGACCCAATGCAGAGGTAAACAGGAACAGACCGAGCCCCGCCATGATCAACAGCCCAGCCACGAAATAAAATTCGTGCGGCCAAATCTCGATCCAGAAAAAGTAGAAACGGCGGTGCGCCATATCCACCAACACCGCTTGGTCCGGTAAGTTTGGGCCGCGGTCCCATCTGATCCACGGCGTCAGGTAATAAATGCCCAACGTCACAAACATGATCCACCACTTCAGGCGGCGGAACGTGCCAGAGACACGGCGCGGGAAAATCGGCTCGCGCGGGGCATATAATTGGGTGTTAGACATCAAAGTACTCCTGTTCGCGGGGTCTTTGTAAAATGCTTCGTGCACGTCGCGCTTTGATCTAAGTCAAACCGAACCCGAGGCAGTTTTGTTTTGCGAACAGGGCCGCCTCGGGTGGGCGCAGCACAGTACGTGCCGCGCAACCTGTTTACTCGCCACCTCCCAAGCTGTGAACGTAGACAGTAACAGCACGAACGTCTTCTTCGCTCAGGCGTTGACCCCATGCTGGCATCACCCCGAAACGTGCGTTGGTCACAGTATGGGTCAGCGCTGCGCGATCCCCGCCATAAAGCCAAATTGCATCGGCTAGATTAGGCGCACCTTGTTCGCGATCGCCACGGGCGTTGTCGCCATGACAAGCCGTGCAATTGTCCGCAAACACAACCGCCCCTTTTTCAGCAAGTTGGGCGTCAAACGCATCAGAGCTGAGCCCGACAACATATTCGACAACTGCCTTTATGTCTTCTGGTTCAAGAATCTCTCCATAGGCAGGCATTTGCGAAAACCGTGCATCATCGTCTGTGTCATTGCGGATGCCATGACGGATTGAATAAGCGATTTCATCCTGATTGCCCCCCCAAAGCCAATCGTTGTCCAACAGATTGGGAAACCCTTCGGCCCCTGCAGCGCCCTTACCATGACATTGACTGCATTGCGCCCGAAACACCGAGCTACCGCGCGCGACCGCATAACGATGTAAATCATCCGTCGCAGGCAAAGCCGTAAGATCAACCGCATTCAAAGCAACAACAAGATCCTCGTTTTTTGCTTCATGTTGGGCGATGTCTTTTGCCACCTCTGCGCGCGTGGAAAAGCCAAGCACGCCTTGCGTTGCACCTGAAATCATCGGCCAAGCTGGATAGGCAATTGTATATCCAATTCCCCAGACAATCGTCATGTAGAAGGTCCACAACCACCAACGCGGCAAGGGGTTGTTCAACTCGCGAATACCGTCCCATTCATGGCCAGTAGTTTCAATGCCGGTTTCATCATCGACTTGTTTATCAGACATCGAACTTGCCCTTCCATTGCTCACCGCATTTACAATCGCTGCATGGTTCAACGCAGGGCTTTTGGGGTGTGTCGTTGCGGAACGGGATCATGCTCGCGTCCTTGCGTGCGCTGCTCAAACCGGGCCAAAACGCCCAGATCGCGGAACCCGCAAAAAACCCGAACATCGCTAAAAGAACCCAACTGTCTGCGAGTTCGCGCAGAAAAGAATACGTGTCCATTGAAGGCTCCTATCGGCTTGCATCTGGTGTGAAGGTTGAAAAATCGACCAAAGTTCCAAGCATTTGGAGATAGCCGATCAGGGCATCCATTTCGGTCAACTCCGGCTGTCCATCAAAGTTGGAAACAACGGCACCGGGATAGCGTTCGAGCAGGGCGTCCCAGTCTTCATCAGGATCGACCTGCACGCGAAAATCTGCCCGCGCGTTGGCGATTTGTTCATCGGTATAGGGAACACCAACCATGCGATGCGTGCGCATCAAGTCCTCGATATGTTCGCCCTCAATGGTGGTCTCGGCCAAGAACGCGTATTTCGGCATGATGCTTTCGGGAACAACCGATTGCGGGTCCATCAAATGCGCCACGTGCCATTCATCAGAGTAACGCCCGCCAACGCGGGCCACATCTGGCCCCGTTCGTTTAGAGCCCCACTGGAACGGATGATCGTACATCGATTCCGCTGCCAACGAATAATGCCCATAGCGTTCGACCTCATCGCGCATCGGGCGGATCATTTGGCTATGACAGACATAGCACCCCTCGCGGACATAGATGTCGCGCCCTGTGAGTTCGAGCGGGCTATAAGGGCGCATGCCCTCGACTTCTTCGATGGTGTTTTCCAACCAGAACAACGGTGCAATTTCAACAATGCCCCCGACTGTGACAACCAATAGTGAGCCGACCAACAATAAAGTTGGGCTGCGTTCTAGGATGGCGTGTTTATCCAGAATTCCCATGATTTAATTCCTTATTCAGCGGGGGTCGCGTTGGGAAGGATGGCGCGCGCTGGCGCAGCCCCTCGGATTGTCATCCACATGTTCCAGCACATGATCAGGCCTCCTGCGAGGAACAGAACCCCACCCAAACCGCGCACCACATACATCGGGAATTTTGCAGAAACCGTGTCGGCGAAACTGTTGACAAGGAACCCTTGGTCATCGACCTCGCGCCACATCAGGCCTTCCATAATGCCTGTGACCCACATGGATGCCGCATAGAGCACGATACCCAATGTCGCGAGCCAGAAGTGCCAATTGATCGCCGACATCGAATACATCTCTTTACGCCCCCACAGCTTTGGCGTGAGGAAATAAAGACAGGCAAAGGTGATCATTCCATTCCAACCGAGCGCACCGGAATGCACGTGCCCGATGGTCCAGTCCGTATAGTGCGACAACGAATTCACGGCGCGGATCGACATCATCGGTCCCTCGAATGTGGACATGCCGTAAAACCCGAGCGACAGAACGAACATGCGCAAAATGGGGTCTGTACGCAGCTTGTCCCAAGCGCCTTGCAGGGTCATCAATCCGTTGATCATCCCACCCCAGCTCGGCATCCAAAGGATGATCGAGAACACCATTCCAAGCGTGGAAGCCCAATCAGGAAGAGCCGTATAGTGCAGGTGGTGCGGTCCAGCCCAGATATAGAGGAAAATCAGCGCCCAGAAGTGGATGATGGATAGCTTGTAGCTGAACACCGGCCGATTGGCCTGCTTGGGCACAAAGTAATACATCATACCGAGGAAGCCCGCTGTCAGGAAAAAGCCTACAGCATTATGACCGTACCACCATTGGGTCATGGCATCTTGCACACCACTAAAGATCTGGACGGATTTACTACCCCAGAAGCTCACCGGAATGGATAGGTTATTGACCACATGCAGCATTGCGACAGTAATAATAAAAGCGAGGAAGAACCAGTTTGCCACATAGATATGACGTTCTTTGCGCACAAAGATCGTGCCAAGATATACAGCAAGATATGTCAGCCAAACGATGGTCAGCCAGATGTCGACATACCATTCCGGCTCTGCGTATTCTTTGGACTGGGTCGCACCAAGCAGATACCCAGTTGCCGCCAATACGATGAACAATTGATAGCCCCAAAACACGAACCAATGCGCTTTACCGCCCCAAAGTCGGACACCGCTGGTGCGTTGCACGACGTAAAAGGATGTCGCAATCAGCGCATTGCCGCCAAACGCAAAAATGACCGCGCTTGTGTGCAGCGGGCGTAGGCGACCAAAGTTGGTAAATGGCTGCCCCCAATCGAAATTGAGCGCAGGAAAGGCAAGCTGGAACGCGATGAATGTACCAACGAGAAAACCGGCCATGCCCCAAAATGCTGTGGCAATAACGCCTGCTCGGATCACCCAGTCAGCATAGCGTCCTGTGTCAACGATCGGCTTTTCTTCATCCGTATTTCGCAAAACCCAAACAAACAGGGCACCTGCGATGACCATGATCATCATCGCATGAACCTGATATGCTAAGTCATGCGCCCAATTTGTCCCTATCGCCGCAACGAGCGTGATAAGCCCAAGAATGATAAGTTTGATGTAATCCATTTTGTCCCTCGCAATCGGTCGAGCAGCCAAAAGGTGCCCTTGTTCGCAAAGGTGGTATGGAATCGACGAAGGGCGCTTTCCTTGATCTGGATCAAGGCACGCAAAAAACTTTAGACGATTAATCCGCCATCATCGTCATCGCCTGTCGCGTCATGCAAGCCTGCCATGTCGACGACTGTCAGCGTTTTCCGGTCGTTGAACGTGATCACGCCA
Source organism: Planktotalea sp. (assembly GCF_039984035.1). Lineage (GTDB taxonomy): Bacteria > Pseudomonadota > Alphaproteobacteria > Rhodobacterales > Rhodobacteraceae > Planktotalea. The sequence continues at coordinate 31,164 of NZ_JBDWVM010000468.1, forward strand.
TCTTTCTTGAGTCCGCTAAATTGTCGGCTAACGGTCTCTAGCGTGAGACCTAAATAATTCGCGATTTGATCGCGTGTCATCGGCAATTCGATGGAGCTCGGCCCATCGCCCGCCTCTTCGATATGAGTGCGATGCACAAACATCTGGATAAACGTAGCAATCTTTTCGCGTGCGGTTTTTCGGCCGAGCAGCAGCATCCAATCGCGGGCCGCGTCCAGCTCATCCAGGGCCAGCTCCATCAAACGATGAGCAACATGAGGTGTCTCATCGACCAGCTTTTCAAATGGCTTTCTTGCAAAACAGCAAAGCGTCACATCCGTAGTCGCGGTCACGTCAAATTCGATCTGTGTGCGCCCGGGCCTGCCGATGAAGTCTGACGGCAGCAGCAACCCCACCATCTGTGTGCGACCATCCTCAAGCGTTTTGGACAAAGACGCGACACCTTCGACCAGCGAGGCCACAAAAACCAATTCATCACCTCGCCACAAGATAGGTTGGCCAGCTTCATAAGTTTTGTAAGACTTCATGCTTTCCAACAGAGTCAGCTCATCATCATCACACCGAGCGCAAACAGCGCGGTGGCGGATCGGACACTCGACGCAGCGCACAGCTGCGGTCGTTGAAGGCATTTGCATAAAATTGATCTGGATCAAGGTGGTTTATCAAATTCAGAGTAATGCATGTCACTATGGAAAATCTAGACCTACTCAAACGCTACGGACTTTTTGACGCAAAGGTTCCGCGCTACACAAGTTACCCACCTGCCAATCACTTTCAAAACGGGATAGGCGGCCAGAACCAACACCACTGGTTAGCGACCGTGCCAGAAGGCAGCGATGTGTCGATCTATATCCACATTCCGTTTTGCAAACGATTGTGTTGGTTCTGCGCATGTCGAACCCAAGGGACCAAGACACTCAATCCAGTAGAGGCCTATATTTCCACGCTGATCAATGAGATCGAAACCGTGCGCAAAGGTCTACCCGATACGATCCGCATGGCGCGTCTTCATCTTGGTGGGGGCACTCCCACGATCCTAACACCCGATTTGATGGCACAGCTTTTGGGGGCTGTATTCGATGAATTTCATCCTAGCAATGACTTTGAATTTTCAGTCGAGATTGATCCCACTGACGCTGCACCTAAACTACTGCAAACCCTCGCAGATTTCGGTTTGAACCGCGCCAGCATTGGCGTTCAGGATTTTGAGCCAGTCGTTCAAAAAGCAATTGGGCGGGAACAGTCATTTGCTCAAACGAAAGAGGTCGCGGATTGGCTGCGAGATGCTGGTGTTCCTAGCCTGAACTTTGATCTCTTGTACGGCTTGCCGCACCAAACGGAAGACACATTCAATGACACTATCAACCACGTTTTAGCCCTTAGGCCCGATCGGCTCGCAATCTATGGCTATGCGCATGTGCCGTGGATGTCCAAACGGCAGGTGATGATAAAAGAGCACGACCTTCCGAACACCATTGAACGCCTCGCGTTTTCAAAACAAGTCAAGACCGCCTGTTTGGCCGCCGGTTACCAAGCTGTAGGGATCGATCATTTTGCCTTGCCCAACGATAGCCTTGCCTTTGCAAATGCGAGGGGCACCCTGCGCCGAAACTTCCAAGGCTACACAGATGATACAAGTTCGACACTGATCGGCTTGGGTGCCTCGGCCATTTCGCGCTTTCACCAGGGGTATATTCAGAACGCCGTGGCGACGTCAGCCTATCAAGAGCGTATCAATGGGTCGGGACTCGCGGGTAACAGGGGATTTGCACTCGCACAGCAGGACTACCTAGTCGGGGATATGATCGAAAGCCTGATGTGTAATTTTCAGCTCAATCTGACGTATCTTTTCGAAACATATCCCGATCAACAAACTCAGATTGAGACGTTTATTGCAGGGCTATTGGAGCGTTTTCCCGATGTGTTAGTACGGCAAGATAACATGATAAAACTCATGCCCAAAGCGTATGCTCTGATCCGTATCATCGCGCATGACATTGATGCGTTCAATTCGAACTTAAAGGCATCACATTCCGCTGCAATTTAATCCTAACCGAGCGTTAGCAGCGAATGTCAGCATTAAGCCCATACCAGAAGTCTCGAAAACTTGCTGCGCGCGCACACAGCGCGAATATCGCTACTGCTACGTATATCTCGCTGTTGCGCCGCTGCTGGAAAATAGGTCCTTCATACATCGCGCAGCAGAACTACAAAGGCGAAGGATCAAGTTGCCTTTGACTTGATCGTTGAAGGAAAAATTTGACGGGCAATCTCCATGTTTTTAGCCATTCGTTATTTGGCTCAAAACATCCCGTTTTTCCAACAAAAGCTCCATTCGACGCTAATAGAGTTTGGTTCTTGAAAGGGACTAAATGTTGGAAGGCCTGTTGACGTAACCCAAGGCAATGCCTCTCAAATTTGCTCAGCGATCAAGGCGGTAGGCCCGCCACCGTCAGGCCCTTGGTGTTCTGCCCCTCCGGATACGTACAAATCGCTACTTCCGGTAAGGCCCGCCAAAACACCCCCAACGAAGGCACGGGCGTGACGGGTCGAGGCGATGTCGCTGTCATCTAACATCGTGTGACGTTGGCCGCGAATGAGGCCACTGCTGGAAGCTTCGGCTTTGGCAAACACGACGCGGAGCCTTGTCGTCTCTCCGACGCCCAGACGCGCGAGCGCTTGAGCGACGGACGCGATATCAATGGCATCGGTCATCACCGCGTGATCCACCCTCAAAGGGCCGGTCCAGCTGTCACTCATCCCCAAGACGACAATCTCGTGTCCCATTAATTCAATGCCCGCTGACGTGCTGGCGCGGCCAGACCAGATATCGGGGTCCGATCCGATCTTTGCGGCCTTGGCGGTCGCCAGATCGATTTCGCCGAGTGCCAAAGCGACACCAAGCGCAGAGGCACCGCGCGAAAGCCCCATGGATTTCAGCGTATCCGGTGTGGCAACCGGAGCGCGCGAAGCGGCAATGCGGTCTGCGGTCAGGAGCGGGCATTTGACTTGTACAAAATGGACATCTGCTGCACCGGTTAGGTCAGCGGATTTCACCGCTGCGGTGACTGTTTCGGCCACGCAGTCGATCTGCGCAAAGGTTCCAAGTTCATGCGCCTCTAAGTCGCGAGACAGCCCCGTTCCAATTGCCATTGCAGGGCCGGGGCCTGTGTCCGCTAATACCTCGAAAGTCACGATATGCGGGGACAGCCCGCCTTCTGTCCCGCCAGACATCACCATGCTCACGCCCGTGGAATCTTCGCCAAGCGCCTGCGTAAGGGCTGATACGGCAAAGGCGCGCGTGAAGTCGTTAACGCAGCCGTTCCCTTCAGTTTTGCCGATGATCGCGATCAGTTTACTAGGGTCCAAGTCACCTGCATTGATAAGTGCGCGCAAACCCGATGTGTCATCGGGGCTAGATGTCGGTATCCGGTGAATGCGGGCGCGGGGCATGGCTTACGCTTTGGGCCGGTAAAGATCAGAGGAACCATGGCACCGCTTGATGTCAGGTGCACTGGTGATCGTTTTAGCGGCCTCAAGCCCGACTGTGCGAAGCTCGTCGACATCCCAGCCAACGGGTTTGCCGTTTGCCATGGTTACTTTGCCGTTTACGACGACCGCATCGACTTGGTCGCGGTTGTAATAGCGCACCAACTCCCACTCAAAATCATGACTGGGCAGGCATTCCGGGTGCATCATGTCGAGGATCAAGAAATCTGCCGCCATGTCTTTTTGTAGGGGTCCGTGATCGCCGGTGCCACCTGTTGCGCGTGCGCCTTGGGTGGTTGCAGCATCAACCCACGTCCAGGCGGCGCCACATGAGAAATCTGCTACGGGCAAAGCGTGCTCGATCCGCTGGCAGGCCTCTGCGGCCATCAAGTTTTTGAAGCCGTCTGCCGAGGTCGTATCCGAACCGATCCCGAAACGGACACCTCTTTGTGCCATGCGCAAAGCAGGAGCGACGGCATTCCCTTTCCAGACGCTGGCCAATGGGTTGTAACTAGTCGCGGTGTCGGTCTCGACGATCATTTCGATCTCTGGCTCGGAGACGATGGTCGTGTGATGCAAGATCACGTGGGGTCCGAGGACATCGTGTTTGTGAAGTAATTCAGTAGGGCGCATGTTGTGGCGTAGAATGCTTTCATGCACCTCGGGGAAGTGCTCATTCGAATGGATCTGAAGCAGAATGCCCTTGTCTGCACAAAGCGCTGATAGCTTGCTCAAAGTCTCTGGCGTGTTGCCCATAAAGGAGCTGCAACAGACCGAAGGTGCAATCATATCATGTGGGACACAGTGATCGATATGAGCCAAAATCACGTCTTCGATTTGCGACCACTCATAATTGCCATGGCCGGTGCCGACATCACCCGAAAACTCATCGAGGCCACAGGCAGAAACGAGCCTGATCCCTGTTTCAAGCGCTGCGCGATGCACGCCTTCGTTTTTTTCGATGCTGTTCAGCCCGTAATTCACGACCTTGGTGAAGCCGCCACGCATCGCCTCCCAAAACGCCCATTTGGCAGAGAGATACGATTGCTCCTCGTCCATGTCCCGCTCCATCGGGTGCCAGATACGCTTCCAAATTTGTGCTGGTTCGCCCCCGATTAAAGCTTTGCCAAAAATCTGGCCAACATGCGTGTGGGCATCCACCATGCCGGGAATAATGGCGCGACCGGGCAACGGCGTTGCGTCTGGAAAGTCAGCAGTCGGGCCAATGCCAGTGATCTTTTTGCCGTCAAAACGAATAGCCCAGTTCCGTTTGACGCCATCTGGTGTGAGCAAAACCTCTGGCGCGAGCGTCGCAGAGGCGGAAAGCAGGTTCTCAAAATCCATAAGTTATTTCGGGCGACCCAGATCCGGGCCGCCCGCCTTTTCAAGTTACTCTAAAGTGATCCGCGCCGCATCGACTGCTTCAACCGGTCCTGTGGCCAGAAAGCCTTTGATCAGATCACGTGAAGGTGTGGCTTCGACCATGCCTTGTTCAACGACCCAATTGGCTTGGGTCTCAAGGATGTCCAAAAGTCCGTTGTCCAAACCGATCTCATATTCCGCTTCGGCGAACTTCGCTTTGATGACGTCCATGGACAGCAAGCCTTCGGTTGCGGTCTCAAGGGCGGCCATCGCGCCTTCGGGATTGGTTTCGATGAACTCTTCGGCTTTCACCAAGGCGCGGACAAAGGCGGCTAGCTCGTCGGGCCGGTCGTTCAGCATCTCCGGCGTCGCTGACAAGACGAACCATGCGATGTAAGCATCACTGCGGAACTCGCGGTAGTCATCGCCAAGCGCCTTTTCGGCGGCTGGGTAGAAATCGGGGAACATGATCCCGGCATCGATATCGCCACGGACAAGAGCCGGCACAATATCGGGCGGCGAGACGTTGATCACTTCGGCGTTCACACCAAATTTTGTCAGTAGGGCTTCGGTGAAGAACTGCGTGTTTGAGCCCATCGTCGTGCCGATCTTTTTGCCCTCAAGACTGCTAGGGTCTTCAAACCCGATGGAGGCCTTGGAGATCATGCGGTTGGCCATGTAGCGCGATAGAGTTGTGAATGTGCCGAAAGGTTGGTCGCGCAAGGCCGCGATGGACACTGGGTATTCGGCCATGAAGGCCACATCAAGCTGACCACCGATTAAGGCTTCCAGCGCGCGCCGCCCGGAGGTGAATTTGACCGCCTCAAGTGTGATGTCTTCTTCGGTGAAGTAGCCTTCTGATTGGGCGACAACTATTGGCAGCGTCTGCAAGTTTGGGGCAAAGCCGATTGTAATGTCACCGGCAAACATGCTGGTGGCCGAGAAGGTTAACGCAGTCGCTGCGCCAAGGAATTTCATAAACATCGGTACTCTCCTATTTTGGGTTTCAGTCTTCATGACGCAGCAGCCCCAACAGCGTGCTGCGCAGCGTTAAAAATCCTTCGCTCATCCGATCGACCGGTCGGGGTCGCTCGAGATCAACAGACACTTTTTCAATGATCCGTCCGGGGGCGGAGGCCATCACATAGACAACATCCGCAAGACGCAGGGCTTCATCCACGTCGTGGGTGACAAACAGAACTGTCTTGCGCCGGCGCATCCAGATGCCGGTCAAAAGCTCATGCATGCGCAGGCGCGTTTGCGCGTCCAGAGCACCAAAGGGTTCATCCATCAACAAGACGTCTGGATCGGCCGCAAGAGTGCGCGCAATTGCGACACGCTGTTTCATTCCGCCGGACAATTGACCAGGAAACTTGGTCGCATGGTCAGAAAGTCCAACCTCGCCAAGGGCTTCCATAGCGCGTTCACGCCGCTCATTTTTGGACAAACCAAACCGCTTGAGCGCAAATTCAACATTCCCCCGCGCCGTAAACCACGGGAACAAAGCAAAGTTTTGAAAGATCACGCCAACACTTGGATGCGCGCCATTTACGTTGCGGCCATCCACTTGGACGGACCCTTCTGTCGGGGCGGTAAAGCCTGCGACCGCATTCAAAAGCGTAGACTTGCCGCAGCCCGAGGGACCGATTAGCGCCGTGAACGTACCTGCCTGAAGTTCCAAATCCGTAGCAGTAAGCGCTATTGTCTGCGTCGCACCTTCGCCAAAAACCACCGACAGTCCAGAGATGCGAACCCAGCCTTTGCCGGGGTGTGCCGACAAATCAGTCTGATGTTGCGTGGTGGCGATCTGGTTCATTAATTTGCGAGCCTTACAAAACGTTAACCAAACCGTTCCACTTCGCAGCGCTGCATCATAGTGCTGAATATTTTTCGGTGCGGTGCGTTTTTTGCATCGGTTGCAAAGCCAGCTGATCCAGCGTCTCTCATGCCTTACACGTCGGCAAAATTCAAAGATTGTGCCTGAAATATAAGCACGTCGAGCGGCCCAGCCGCACAAACGACAACTAACTGACAGACGATGATCAACTGTTGGATGTCGCTAGTTATGATTAAGAAGTCAGCGCTTGGAGTATCGACATGCTTGCGAAACAGCTCTCCCACTTGAAACCACTTTTATCGATTCTCTTTGTGATCGTCATTTGGCAGCTTGCGCACAGCCTCGGGCTTACAAATCGCAACTTGTTTCCCGGACCTTGGGATGTTGCCAAAGCCGCGGTTAAACTGTTCAACGACGGCGTGATGATGAAAGATCTCAAGACCTCAGTATCACGGGCGGCTGTTGGGTTCTCGTTGGGGGCGACCCTTGGAGTACTGGCTGGTATCCTGACAGCGCGCGTTGCGATTATACGACTTGCGGTTTACCCGTTCTTTAATATTCTACGTCCAATCCCCGCGATTGCCCTGGTCCCCATTGCAATTGTTTGGTTCGGCATTGGCGAAGAATCCAAGTATTTCGTCATCGCTTACACGGTGTTTCTGGCGGTCTGGCTTGCAACGCATCATGGGATGGAGCACGTGCCGGAAACGTATATTCGGGCGTCCCGCTCGCTTGGGGCCCCTTGGTGGCGCGAGTTTTTTGAGGTGGTGGTGCCTGCCGCGGCTCCACATATCTTTGCGGGTCTGCGTTTTGGGGCAGCGCTTGCGTTCCTCAGCCTTGTTGCGGCGGAACTGACCGGGTCTTCGGCGGGAATCGGGTACCGCTTAGAAGAGGCACGTCAGTATTTTCAGGTGGATCGCATGTTTGTCGGCTTGATCCAACTTGGCCTACTTGGCGCGGCCTTGGACAGCTTTTTCGTCTATTTGAGTAAGCGTGTCGTACATTGGGAAACGGCCTGAGCGTTAGGGTCTTGGTTGCGGCATCGCGGCAATCAATTCTTGGGTGTAGGGGCTTTTCGGGCCCGACAGAACGGCGTCTGTCGGGCCGTATTCCACGCATTCACCCGAGCGCATAACAAGGGCTGTGTCACATAACATCTGAACAACAGCGAGGTCGTGGCTCACAAAGACATACGTCAGGTTCAACCGATGCCGCAGGTCTGCCAGCAGATTCAAAACCAGCGCTTGAATGGAGACATCCAGCGCGGCTGTCGGTTCATCCAAGATCAACAGATTTGGGTTGACGGCAAGGGCGCGCGCGATCCCGACACGGGCCTTTTGGCCGCCGGATAGCTGGTGGGGCAAGCGGCTTAGAAGTGCGGCTGGCAGACCGACTTGCGCGGCCAGTTCGTGCACTCGAGCGTTCCGATCGCTTGCGGTGATTTTTGTAAGATGACGCATCGGTTCCATGATCGACTGGGCAGCGGTATGCCGCGGGTTCAAACTGTCGGTGGCGTCTTGGAACACCATCTGTATTTCAGACCTGCGCGGGTCGCTGGCAAAGCGTGCAGCGGGGGTGTCATTCAAACTGCGCCCCTCAAACTTGATCTCGCCAGAGGTTGCGTCTTGAAGTCGTGCGATGATTGATGACAGGGTCGATTTGCCAGACCCACTTTCGCCAACAAGCCCGAGGCAGCCGCCTTTGCGGACATCGAAACTGATGCCGCGCAGAGCCTCGACAGGGCCGGACTTGCCAGCGTAGGTTTTGGTGACGTTGCGCACGGACAACAAGACCTCGCCCTGATCTGGAACCGGCACAGCCGCGCCGCCAAGGATCAGATCATGTAGGGCTTTGCCTTTGTTTGGTGTCGCGGCGACGAGCTTTTTGGTGTAGGCATGGGTTGCCTCTTTTGTCAGCTTCGCAGGTGCGCCGGTCTCAACCACCTCACCGTCTTTCATCACCAAAAGCCGGTTGCAATATTGGCCGGCAAGACCGAGATCATGGGTGATCAAAAGCACGCTCATTCCGCGATCTTTTGCGAGGTTTTGGATCAGATCCATCACGGTCTTTTGCGTCGTGACATCAAGGCCGGTTGTCGGCTCATCCGCGATCAAAAGTTGTGGCTGGCAGGCCAAGGCTAGGGCGATCACGATCCGTTGGCACATGCCGCCAGACAGCTCGAATGGATAGGCGTGATAGCGCGCGGCGGCGTCTTTGATCTGCACTTCTTCGAGAGCTTTGATCGCTTTGCTGCGCGCGTCTTGGCGTGTGGCAAGGCTATGTTGGCGCAGCACATCTTCGATTTGCTGCCCGATCTTGCGGATCGGGTTCAGGGCCGCGCGTGGGTTTTGGAAAACCATCGAGATTTCGCGGCCACGAATATCGTTCATTGCGGTTTCGTCAGCCGCTGTCAGATTGATCCCGCCATAGACCAAATCACCTGCGATGATCTGCCCGCCTTCATCCAGAATACGCAATACGCTGAAGGCGGTCACCGATTTGCCTGAGCCGCTTTCGCCAACGATCCCCAACGTCTCGCCCCGCGCCAGATCAAGGTTGATCCCCCGCACCGCATCAACAGGGCCATTACGGGTCTCAAACTTTACACGGAGGTCACGGATCTGAAGCATCTAGCGTCTCTGTTTTGGATCAACGATGTCGCGTAGCCCGTCGCCCAGAAGGTTGAATGTGAATACCGCAAGCATCAGCCAGAGTCCGGGAAAAAGCGCCAACCACCACTCGCCCGAGATGATGTAATTTGCCCCCTCAGCGACCATAATCCCCCATTCCGGCGTCGGCGGGCGCACCCCAAGTCCAATAAAGCTGAGGCCCGCCGCGTTTAGCACTGCCCAGCCCATGTTGAGAGAGACCTGCACCATCATCGGCGGCAGCGCGTTTGGAAAGATGTGCATGGCCACGACCCTGAGGTCAGAGTTTCCAGCCAGTTTTGCGGCCTGCACAAATCCCGCATAGCGGCGGATGTTGACCTCGGCTCGGACCACGCGCGCATAAAACGGCGTGTTGATCACGGCCGTTGCATAGATCACGTTTTCCACCGTGTTGCCCAAGGCGGCTACGATCCCCATCGCTAGAACGAAGAGCGGGAAGGCCATGATCATGTCGAGCCCCCGGCTGATGATGGCATCGAACCAGCCGCCCCAGTAGCCCGCGACGCAACCTAAAATCGATCCTGCCACAAAGGACAGGGCCACGGCTCCGATGGAAATTGTCATGTCTAATCTGGTCGCTACGATCACCCGACTGAACACATCGCGGCCCAAATGATCGGTCCCAAACCAATGCGCGCCACTTGGTGGTTGAAGGATCGCGTCGCTTGAGGCGAGCGGGTCGTAAGGCGTAAGCAAGGGGCCGAGCACTGCGCAAAAGATCAAACCGGCCAGCAGTGAGAAGGCGATCAGTGTTACCGGGTTTTGCCTCAGGACATATCCGACATGCCCGGCAAAAGACTGAGGAGATGATAAACTCATGCGCCGTCAAATCCGATGCGAGGGTCGATTATCGCGTAGGTCAGATCAATGATCAGGTTCAACGCAACGAAGAGCAACGCCATGGCCAAAACGAAACCTTGGACAGCGGCGTAGTCAGATGCCACCAGCGCGTCGACCGCGTAAGATCCGATTCCGGGCCACGCGAAGACTTTTTCGACCAACACATTTGCGCCGAGCGCAAATGAAAACACCATGCCAAGCGTGGTCACCACCGGCAGCAGTGCATTGCGTAACGCGTAGCCCATCAAAATTTTGCGCCGCCCAAGCCCCGCTGCGCGTGCAGTGCGGATGAAGTCTGAGGACAAAGCTTGCAGCATCGCGGCGCGGGTCATGCGCGCGATTGGCGCGAGTGTGAAGATCGCCATGGTGCAGGCGGGCAAAATCAGTTGTTTGGCCGCTGCGCCAAAGGTGTCCCAGTCGCCTGCAAGGGCGCTGTCGATCAGGTAAAATCCTGTGATCCGGTCCGGTTCTATGAACATGAAGTCTAAACGCCCCAGCGGTGACGGTGCGATATCGAGCAGGTAGTAAAAAATGTAGATTAGCAAAATGCCCGTGAAAAACGTGGGCAAGGAGACGCCCGCTGTCACAAACACTCGGCACACGTGGTCGCGCCAAGAGCCCGGTTTTGTTGCAGCCAAAACGCCCAAGGGGATCGCGATCGCACAGGACAAGATCAAGGCAATCAACGTCAGCTCAAGCGAGGCAGGCAAACGGCGTGAGATATCGGCCAGAACGGGCTGACCCGTGGACAGGCTATTGCCCCAATCGCCGACTACCAGATCGCCGACGTAGCGGACGAACTGCTGTGGCAACGGTTTGTCCAACCCGAGCGTTTCGCGCACCTGTTGGATCGAGGCCTCATCCGCGGCATCCCCTGCAAAGTACACCGCAGGATCACCGGGCAAAGCACGTGTCAGCACAAAAGTAATGACGACCACCCCGATAACAACCGGGATGGCCTGAAGAAGTCGCGCACCGATCATTCTGGTACGCGGCGACATCACGCGGGCTTAATCGGGCGCACGTCAAGCTGACGGTGGAACCAAAATTCGTAATCCGTCGCACCGTTCATCGCCACGTTCAGCGCTGGTTGCCAGAGCGGAATACGGGGCAATTCGTCCAGAGCAATTTCCAGCATCCGCTTCACATTCGGCTCATAGGACGGATCGCTAACTTCCATCGGCAAGGTGGTGTCGACGAGCGTCTCGATCTCTTCATTACGGTAGTTGGAAGAGTTGAACAGATGCCCGTCTTTATAGGCCCAGAAGAAGTAGTAATCGGGCGTATCAAGCCAGCCGCCAAAGCCTTCAAGGTGAAAGGCGAGCCGCTTCTCAACCAGTGAGGCCGTGCGCCAATCTGCGCCGGGGATTTTGTCGATGGTAACGGTGATCCCGATCTTGCCGAGGTTTTCCTGGATCAAAAGTGCTGTTGGCTCCATCCAATCGAGCTGGTTAAGGCTGATGGAGAATGGCACTTCGAACCCATCCGCAAAGCCCGACTTAGCAAGGTGTTCTTTCGCCTTTTCAAGATCCTCCATGTAGCCGGTTTTGCGCGGCCAAGCGATGTCAGAGCGTTCGGTTTCTTCGCCCCAAAGCGGCGCGCCGCGTCCATAGGCTGCGGTTTGGAAAATCGCCTCGTAAGGAATGGCGTAGGCCACGGCTTTGCGCACGTCACTGTCTTGAAACGGCTCAAATTTAGTATTGAGACCGACGCAGTTGATGCAGTTGGCGATCGGGGTCGAGTTCACCTCCATCATGTCCGACAACTCCAGCGCGTCTTTGCTGGGGATGTTGAATGACACCTGCGCGTCGCCGCGCTCAATCACCGCGCGGCGGGTGGCGGCAGATGGCACTTCACGGATGACCACCCGTTTGTAGGCTGACACCGGACCGCTGGCCCAGTCATCATTGCGCTCGTATATGAGTTGTTCGCCTGGCACCCAACGCGCGACTTTAAACGCGCCCGACCCTATGGTGTTGAGGTGCAGATATTCCGTCGCCCATGGGTCATCTTCCGTGGCGTTCGCAATGGCGACTTTGGAGTTGATGACAAACGGGATCGGCACCGCGAGGTCTGGGATGGCAAGCTTTGAAGGCGTAGTCAGCGTGATCTGGAACGTCTTGTCGTCAATGGCTGCGAATTGCTCTGGCGCGGTAAAACCACCGGCCTTCATTTGTACGGCAGGGAAACCGCCCAAGGACACCGCGCGGTCAAAGGACCACTTCACATCTGCCGCCGTCACCGGGCTTCCGTCTTGGAATGTCGCATCGCGCAGGGTGAAAGTCAGAACGAGACCGTCTTCCGAGACTGTCCAGCTTTCGGCCAATTCTGGCTCGACCTTGGAGTAGTCGAATTCCAGCCCGCCGCCCATCGAGGGCTTTGTGCCAAAGGACACAAGCCGGTCATAGCAGTTGATGGCCACCTGATAGCTAGGGCGGTTCGTGCCGGTGCGGTGCAGATCAAGGCTGTTGATCGTTTGTCCGTTGACGGCAACCAGCACATCGCTGCTTTGCGCGTTTGCAGGTAAAGCCCTTAGGAACGGCAGAGCCCCCGCGGTGACCGCCGCAGTTTGTAAGAAACGTCGTCTTGTCGTATTTGTCATTGAAGTCTCCATGTCATATTGCGCGCGGTTTTCCGCGTCGTTGTGTCAGGTCTGAGTGGCCAGATATTTTCTCCAGTCCGCCAGATCGGTGATATTTTCAGCCTCTGTCGCGGCAATGGCTTCGCACAGAAAACCTTGTGCCGTGCTACCGTCCGAAAGTGTGAGGGTGCCAATACCCAAAGGTGCCGGGATGGTCTTCATGAAGCTGCCAAAGGCGGGCAGCGGCATGTCCCATATTTCCAATGCAATGGCGGCCCCTTGGCCAGGTTCCGTGCGCACCATCCCCGGACGCGCGACGCCAGCACCCGGCAAGGCATAAAAGGTATAATCCGGCGCGGAGCTATCAGTGCGAACGAACGCAGCGCCGCGTTCGGTCAGTGTATGGTTCAGCGGTAGACCCGACATATGCGCGCCACAGACCGCGATGCGGATCGCGTCCTCAGATGGGTCGTCTGGCAGAGGCACTGCATCCAATGACCAGTCCGTTGCGCCAAGCGCCCGACTTCCCCACGCTTCGATCTTGGTAGCAAGGGCAGCGGCCTTTGCATCTGCACCAGCCTGCGCCAGAATAGTCACGCTGCCGGGCCGCCCGTCGGAGCGTTCAGGTGTTGGCACGGCGATGCCGCACATATCCATCAGGTTCACAAAGTTCGTATAGGTCCCTAGCATGTTGTTGGGCCCCATCGGGTCTATCTCAAGATCTGCGATGGTCGCGAATGTTGGAATGCTTGGCACGCAGAGCAGATCACAGGCATCGATCGCAGGTCTTACGCTGGCGATCAGGTCTTTCAGCTTATAGAAATCCTTGAAGGAGTCCGCCGCGGTCTTACCTACCGCTGAGCCGATGATCTTGCGGGTTACAGGGAACAATGCGTCCGGATTGCTTGCCATGAGGCTTTCTGTGGCGACATAACGCTCAGCGACCCAAGTCCCAAAATAGAGCATTTGCGCAATTTCATAGAGAGGCACGAAGTCGATCTCAGCGATCTCAGCGCCGCTGTCTTTCAGCCGCGCGACTGTATCGGCAAATGAGGCCGCTTGTACCGTGTCGCCCTCAAACCGGATGCTGTCCTGACTTGGGATGCCAATTTTGAGCGCCTTAGGTGGCGCGACGATAGAAGGGGTCGCAATGTCTCGGGCATAAGCGTCCGCAGGGTCATAGACAGCAGCCACGCTATAGGCGGCGTAGGCGTCTGATACGGTCAACGCAAAAACCGAAATGGTATCCAAGGTGCGGCAGGCAGGCACAACCCCTGTTGCCGAAAGCGCACCCAGCGTGGGCTTTAACCCGACGATGTTGTTGAGCGCTGCAGGCACCCGGCCAGAGCCTGCCGTATCCGTGCCGAGCGAAAAGCTGGCAATTCCATGCGCCACGGACACGCCAGAGCCGCCAGACGAACCGCCGGGCACAATCTGAGCATCTATAGCGTTCTTGGGCGCGCCGTATGGGGTGCGAACGCCGACAAGGCCGGTTGCAAATTGATCGAGGTTGGCTTTTCCGATCAGCAGCGCTCCCGCTTCTTGCAAGCGTTTTACGACAAAGGCCGTTTCATCGGGTGTATAGGCAAAGTCCGGACAGGCTGCGGTTGTCGGCTTCCCAGCCACGTCAATGTTGTCTTTGATCACAAAGGGCACACCCCAAAGTGGACGGCTTGGGTCATGATTTCCGAGGTGTTCTGCCTCTTCCAAAAGCTGCTCTTTGGGGAACAGACACAGGAAAATGCCCGGATCGGCAACGGCATCAATGCGTGCATAGACCTGTTCCACGATCTGTTTAGGCGATATTCCGGACCCATAGGCCTGTACCAAAGATGATAAGGTGAGCGAAATTTCAGCGCTCATGCCCAATTCCCCATCAAAATCTTAGTCATATCGATTCCCCGTTTGTGTGAAGTCAGGATCGATGGACAGCGTTGATAAAACAAATGCTAAGAATTCATAAAAGCGGTGCAAAAAATGCACCGCTAAAGCGAGGGTCTATGCGACACCTAAAGGACTATGAATTTATCGAAGGTGTGATGCATGCCGGATCGATCCGTAAGGCGTCTGAAGATATGAACATAACCGCCTCCGCTCTGAACCGCCGGATCAATCGGTTTGAGGATGAATTTGGGTTTGAAATTTTCGAACGTCTGCCGCGCGGTGTCCGGTTGAACCCGGCGGGCGAGTTGTTGCTCCATCATATCCGTTCGCAACGGTCTGACTTTGCGCGGCTGAAATCCCAAGTTTCTGATCTGTCAGGGGTGCGGCGCGGACATGTATCCATTGCCTGCTCGCAAGCGCTTTTGCCGTTTTTCTTGCCGAGCGAGATTGCCAGCTACAGACGAGATCATCCCGGTGTGACGTTCACGGTCAATGCACGCGACCGTGTTGCAGCAGAGCGAGAGCTGTCCGAGTTTGCAAGCGATATCGCCATGGTATTCGAACCGCTTACGATGGTGGATTTTGAAATACTCCACGCGATCACACAACCGATTCATGTGGTGATGCAAGCGGGCCATCCGCTGGCAGATCATGCTGAGATCCGATTGCGCGACGCGTTGCGATTTCCCCATGCTGCCCCGTCGGAAAAGTTTGCTGTTCGGATACTACTGGAAACAGCGGCACGGCGATTAAGCGGGGTGGAGGTAAAACCGTCGATCGAATCTGAGAGCTTCGATTTTATGCGCCACTATGGTGCATGGGAAGATATTATCAGCTTTCAATTCCCTATTGGGCTCGACATGACCAATGAGCCGGGCCTTATCACGCGGCCCCTGGCGAAACGGGATGTGGAGCCAGGGAACCTCTTTCTTGGGCAATTGCGGGGCCGGACTCTGCCCGTCGCCTCGGCAAGATTTATGCGGCAATTGATGACGGCGCTTTAAGTTCTGATGGGGGTAGAGGACAGCGGTGAATTTTTTGCACCGCTCTGGCGAAAAATGGGCAGAAGTCAGGATGGTCACGGCTGAGTATTTATTGTGCATGAAAACCATCAACAGTCACCCTTACAAATGGCCCTTCAACGGTGATCTGCGCCCGGAAAACACGGCGCTGATCATTATTGATATGCAGACCGACTTTTGCGGCGAAGGCGGTTACGTCGATACAATGGGTTATGATTTGACCCTGACCCGCGCGCCCATTGAGCCGATCAAAGCTGTGCTGAGCGCGATGCGTGAGAAGGGCTATCAAATCTTGCACACGCGTGAGGGTCACAGACCTGATCTCAGCGATTTGCCTGCCAACAAACGCTGGCGGTCGCAACAAATTGGTGCGGGCATTGGCGATCCCGGACCTTGTGGTAAAATTCTTGTGCGCGGCGAGCCGGGTTGGGACATCATTGAAGAACTTTACCCAGAAGATGGCGAAACCATCATCGACAAACCGGGCAAGGGCAGTTTCTACGCCACGGACCTAGAAATGGTTTTGCGCATGCGTGGCATTGAAAACCTCGTAATCTGCGGGATCACAACAGATGTTTGTGTTTCGACGACAATGCGCGAGGCCAATGATCGCGGGTTCGAATGCATCGTACTTGAGGATTGCTGCGGGGCGACCGACATGGGCAACCATGATGCGGCGATTAAGATGGTCACCATGCAGGGCGGCGTTTTCGGCGCAGTGGCTGATAGTAAGACGCTGATTGCAGGTTTGGTCTGAGTGCGGGCGATACCTGCGGATCCCTTTGCGTTTCTTTTTGAGCGTAACAGTCTCGGCTTGATAATAATCGACATGCAGCGGGATTTCGTGGAGCCCGGCGGGTTCGGAGCCAGCCTCGGCAACGACGTCTCGCGCCTTGGCGCGATTGTTCCCACGGTTGCCCGACTGTTGACTGGGTTTCGCCACGCGGGTTTGCCGGTGATCCATACTCGAGAATGCCATAAGCCTGATCTATCGGATCTACCTGATGCGAAGCGCAACCGCGGTACGCTCGACCTTCGTATTGGCGATCCCGGTCCGATGGGCCGGCTTTTAGTCGCGGGCGAGGCGGGTGCGGACATTGTCCCAGAATTGAAGCCATTGCCCGGTGAAGCCGTGTTGGACAAGCCCGGCAAAGGTGCGTTTTGCCGCACGAATTTCGAAGAGCTCTTACAAGAGCGTGACCTCCAGCAACTTATTTTTGCAGGCGTCACGACAGAGGTCTGCGTGCAAACCACAATGCGCGAAGCCAATGATCGAGGCTATGACTGCCTGTTGGCGACTGACGCAACCGAAAGCTACTTTCCGTCTTTCAAGGCTGCAACGATTGAGATGATCACGGCCCAAGGCGGCATTATCGGTTGGGCGGCCTCGACAGATAAGATCCTAGAGGCGCTGAATGCTTGAACCGACTATTTTGAAAGATCTGCTATCAGGTGGCTGGACCCAACTTTCCTTTGCCCCGTTCCGTGAGGGAATTGCGATCAGCTCACTGTTCGAGAGCAGCCCGGCCATTGCGGTACTTCGCTATGATCCCGGCGCGCGAGTGCCGTTGCATGAGCATACCGGG
>NZ_JBDWVM010000469.1:0-5237 GCF_039984035.1 Planktotalea sp.
TTGCCATAGGTGATCAGCAGGGCATCTTTTTGAGACCAAAGCGTATTTCCCGGAACGCGCGCGCGTTGGCGTCGATCTGCTGCACCCGGCCAAAAGGCGTCGATGACCATGCTGGAGAGAATATCGCGATCAAGGTCAGGATATATTTGCTTGAGCAGCGCCGAAATTTTCGGACCAATCGAACCCGCGGACTCTTTCATAGAAATCTAACTCACATATCCTGTCGTTGAGCTTATTTCTAACAAGTGGCGTCCAGCTTAGCGAGATACGAAGTGTCTATGGAGGAGGGTTCCGGTCTAGGGGGCTTGGCTCAGATCGACGCCAGCCTAAATTTAAGGCAAATTTTGAAAGAGAGAGCCAAAAATTTGTGCATGGCGAGCCGCATTCGAGGTTTGCAGTTTTTGCACGAATTGTGGGTGTTGAAGGTCTAGATGGCGCGAAGGTGCGCGGGCTAGGATTATCCCGCGCGGCGCATGTCCAAGTGCTCGGACGGCGTGTCGAGCAGAGGTTTGTTGTTCTTTTGCAAACGCTGGATAAACGTTTTGCAGCGCTTGCCCTCAATAATTGGACGGGCAGGGGCCATTGGTGGCTTGGCCGTGTCAACCAGAGGGCGCACCGTGTCGAGCTCGCTCAGGACTTTTTCAGATCGTTCCGCCACCAAGAGGCTTTCGACGGCTGCGCCATCGACGTCGATAATCTCGTGCTGGTCAAACAGGATGTGGATGTAATGAACACCGTTGGGCGGTGTGATTTGCGCGATGCCTTCGAGACCGACGAGTTTGATCGCAGCGACCAGAATTTCAGCACTGTCAAACATCCGCTCGGCGACTTTTGAGCGCGCGAGAATGCGGTGTTGCAGTGAGACAAGCAACGCTTGAGCGGGCGTGTTTTGACCCAAGGCGTGAGCGGCAATACTGACTGGGCGGTTCTTTGGGTTCGCAAGCAGATCATCGTTGCTCAGGATTTTGGAACCAATCCAGCGGATGGGTTGATATCCGTGATCATGGGTCCAAACGAGGTCGCCGACCTTCAGGGCCTTGCCTTTGACAGAGCCAGATTTAGTGCGCACCTGACTTTCAGAGGTGATGCAAAGCACCGCATCGCCGGGGGTGAATGTGCCGTTGATCGAATTTCCAAAGATATCCCATTGGAAACTTTCGCCGATGGCAACATCGGTGTGTTCGAGAATTGAATCCGATGTCTCGCCACTTGCGGCGCCAGCGGTGGCCGTAATTGGCGCAATGTTGTCGGCGCTGAAAAAGCTGATGACGGTGTTCGTTGATGTATCCGTCAGGGCAATGCCGCTGCCTTCATCGGCGTCGCTTGCGGCGTTTCGGATGCCAACTGGAATAACGTAAACCGTGAAATCGGCATTATCTGGATCGGGGGTTCCTGTCAGGGTGGATAGGTTGACTTCACCACCAGTGATTCCGGCACCCGTATGGAGCGTTCCATCGTCATCGTACACGCTGACAACGAAATCAGCCGGATCATCGTCCGGTCCAAGGGTGATTTCGGTAAATTCGCCGTCATTGGCGACGCCCGTTCCCCTGAAGTGTATCTCAGAAATAAAAGCCATAGGGCTTTGTACGCTGGAACTTTGTCAAAATTAGGGGGAGAATTCGGTTTTTGCCATCCCTAGGGGCGACGCAGGATGCGTAATCTGCCTAAGGGAAAAGCGCCGCGCCCGTGAAGGCGCGGCGCTGTTTTTTAGAGGTTCGGATAGAGCGGGAAGCGTGCGCAAAGCTCTGCGACTTCGCCGCGCACTTTTGCTTCTACAGCTTCGTTGCCATCCACGCCGTTGGCGGCGATGCCGTCCACAACTTCGATGATCCAATCCGCGATCTGACGGAATTCAGCTTCGCCAAATCCGCGTGTCGTGCCAGCGGGGGAGCCAAGACGAATGCCGGACGTCACTGTCGGCTTCTCAGGGTCAAACGGAACGCCGTTTTTGTTGCAGGTGATGTGCGCGCGGCCCAAAGCCTTGTCCACGATGTTGCCTGTTACGCCTTTTGGACGCAGATCTACGAGAACAACGTGCGTGTCTGTTCCGTGTGTCACTGTGTCGAGGCCACCTTTGATCAACTGATCGCTGAGCGCTTGCGCGTTCACGATGACCTGTTTGATGTACTCTTTGAATTCAGGGCGCAGGGCTTCACCGAAAGCAACCGCTTTACCTGCGATGACGTGCATCAAGGGGCCACCTTGGATGCCTGGGAAGATCGCAGAGTTGAACTTTTTCGCCAGCGCCTCTTCATTGGTGAGGATCATGCCGCCGCGTGGACCGCGCAGGGTCTTGTGCGTTGTTGTTGTCGCAACATGCGCGTGCGGGAAAGGGGATGGGTGCTCGCCTGCCGCAACGAGGCCAGCAAAGTGCGCCATGTCGACGTGAAGATATGCGCCAACCATGTCCGCGATTTCGCGCATACGTTTGAAATCGATCTGACGTGGGATAGCAGAGCCGCCCGCAATGATCATTTTCGGCTGATGTTCTTTTGCGAGCGCTTCAACTTGGTCGTAGTCCAGCAGGTTGTCCTGCTTGCGCACGCCATATTGTATAGCGTTAAACCATTTTCCTGATTGGTTCGGTTTTGCGCCGTGCGTGAGGTGGCCACCCGCGTCCAAGGACATGCCGAGGATTGTATCGCCCGGCTGTAGGAGCGCTTGGAACACACCTTGGTTCGCTTGGGAACCTGAATTTGGCTGAACGTTGGCGAAGCCACACCCGAAGAGTTCTTTTGCGCGTTCAATCGCGAGGTTTTCAGCAACGTCGACGTGCTGGCAACCGCCATAGTAGCGACGACCTGGATAGCCTTCCGCGTATTTGTTGGTCATCACGGAGCCTTGGGCTTCCATGACGGCAGCAGATACGATGTTTTCGGATGCGATCAATTCGATCTCATCACGCTGGCGGCCTAGCTCGGCTGTGATAGAGCCGAAAAGCTCTGGGTCACGCTCGGAAAGAGCCTGTGTGAAAAAAGCTGTGGAATCGGTCGTCATAGCGGTTCTCCGGTAAAGCAGCAGAATTTGATGGGGACGTCCTATACGATTAAGGCCGGTGCTCAAGGCTTATATACGACGATTGTGCTATTTGCCGCGCCATGGCTGGTGGTCCGGCGAAACTTGTGTTTCTTTTGGGGCCATAGGTTTCGCACAGGAAACAGCGCATGACGCTCAAGATTTCATTTTTGGCCAGTGATACAGGCACCGCGCAGGCCGCGCGGGGCGCTTTGGTCACGCGGTATGGCAACGTTGATAAGGAAGAGGCGGATGTCATTGTCGCGCTTGGCGGGGATGGTTTTATGCTGTCGGTGCTGCATGGCACGCAAAATCTAGCTGCGCCTGTTTATGGGATGAACCGGGGCACAATTGGCTTTTTGATGAACGAATACAGCGAAACCGGTTTGCAAGAACGCCTAGCGGAAGCGGTTGAGGAAGTCGTTAATCCGTTGTCGATGAAGGCGATTGATCGCGATGGCAAATCCTATGATGAGCTGGCGATTAACGAAGTGTCCTTGCTGCGCGCGGGTCCACAGGCGGCCAAGCTGCGCATCTACATTGATGAACGTCTCAGGATGGAAGAGCTGGTGTGTGACGGAGCGCTTTTAGCAACGCCAGCTGGTTCAACCGCTTACAACTATTCTGCGCATGGTCCCATTTTGCCTATTGGTGCGGATGTTTTGGCGCTGACGGCGATGGCCGCGTTCCGACCACGGCGTTGGCGGGGGGCGTTGTTGCCAAAAGCGGCGAAGGTGCGTTTTGAAGTGCTCGATCCGCAAAAGCGCCCTGTGATGGCAGATGCAGACGGGCGTTCGGTCAAATATGTGGTTCAGGTGGATATCCAGTCTGAACCAAGCATCGCGCATCGCATTCTGTTTGATCCGGGTCATGGGCTAGAAGAACGGCTCATTCGTGAGCAGTTCGTCTAAGCCCAATCTCTTGATTTAGCCGTAGATCGACACGGGTGTACCTGCGACGGCAGCCATGTTGAGCAGGCCGCGCGGCGTTACGCTTGGGTTTACGATATGCGCGCGGTTGCCCATGCCCATGAGCAGTGGCCCGACCTCAAGTCCGCCTGATTTCATCTTGAGAATGTTGCGCGTGGCAGACGCGGCATCGCCTGAACCAAAGATCAGAATGTTTGCCGCACCTGTGAGGCGGTTGTTGGGTAGCAGCCTTTCGCGGAGTTCGGGATCGAGGGCTGCGTCGATTTTCATTTCGCCCTCATAGGCGAAATCAGTGCCCATTTCGTCCAAGATCGCCATGGCTGCGCGCAGACGTTTGCCCGGTCCGTCGGCCTGTGTGCCGAACTGGGATTGCGAGCAAAATGCGATGCGCGGCTCGATGCCGAAACGGCGGGCGTGTCGGGCGGCGCCGATGGCGGTCTGTGCGATTTGCTCTGGCGTGGGCTGGGTCCAGACGTGGGTGTCGGCGATGAAGAGAGGGCCATCTTCGAGCACCATCATCGACAGGGCACCATGGGGTTTGTGTGCGTCCGAGCCGAGCACTTGGTTCACGTAGTTCAGGTGCCAGCGGTATTCACCGAAGGTGCCGCAAATCATGCTGTCGGCCTCGTCGCGGTGGACCATGACGGCGGCAATCGCGGTTGAATTGGTGCGCATCACGGCGCGGGCGATGTCGGGCGTGACGCCCTTGCGCGCGACAATGCTGTGATAGGTTTCCCAATAATCGCGGTAACGTGGATCGTTTTCGGGGTTCACGATTTTGAAGTCACGTTCGGGGCGGATCGTGAGGCCAGCGCGTTCGCAGCGGCGATTGATCACCTCTGGACGGCCAATGAGGATTGGGGTTTCTGTGGTTTCTTCCAAGATCGCTTGGGCGGCGCGCAGCACGCGTTCATCTTCACCCTCGGCAAAGACGATGCGGCGCGACGCGGTTGCCGCAGCCTCGAACACAGGGCGCATCAGGAGTGCGGATTTGAAGACGGATTCGTTGAGTTTTTCGCGGTAGGCATCAAGATCATCGAGCGGCTTGCTGGCGACGCCTGTGTCCATCGCGGCCTTGGCTACAGCGGAGGACACGACGGCAGAAAGGCGCGGATCGAAGGGTTTCGGGATCAGGTAATCGGTGCCGAACGTGAGTTGCTCACCTTTGTAGGCGGCGGCGGCCTCGGCGCTGGTGGTGGCGCGGGCAAGTTCGGCGATACCGGCGGTGCAAGCGAGCTTCATTTCATCATTGATGTCGGTCGCGCCCACGTCGAGCGCGCCGCGGAAGAT
>NZ_JBDWVM010000470.1:0-3932 GCF_039984035.1 Planktotalea sp.
GTACCATCGCTGAGCACCCCTTCTTCGTCACCAGAATACGTTACTGTGACTGGGCCTGCGGCGTCAGAGACGTCAATCACATCCCTGTCGTCCCCGCCTTCACCACCGGCGAATGTTGTGCCATCAAAATCGCTGGCGATCTGTAATGTGTCGGCGTCATCGCCCCCGAACACGCTGTCCGCTCCCGATACGTTCGATATAATGTCATCGCCCGCGCCGCCGTAAACGGTGTCGTTGCCCGTGCCGGTCTCGACGCTGTCATCACCGCCCTGCATGTCGAGCAGATCGTCACCGGCCCCTGCCAGGACGGTCTCGTTTCCGGCGTACCCAGAAACGGTATCGTTGCCGGCGCCGGTATCGATGTGGAAATCAGTGGCGATGGAATATGTCTGCGCATCGACGCTGTCTGCGCCATCCGTCAAGGTCAGGCGTTCGACCTGTTCGAAGGTGATCGTCTCTGCGCCATCAAAAATCGTGCCAGCTTCGTCGGCGGTGTAGGTGACGGTCACTGGGCCCGACGGTACCGAGGCATCAATGCCGCCCAAGCTGCCGCCCTCTCCGCCGGTGATGGTGTCGCCACCAAGACCAGTGGGGATGGAAAACGTCGTGCTTTCTGATCCGCTTGCCGCAACATTTTCGTTGTTTCCCCGAGGGGTTGCGGCGTCTACTTCCCCTGAACGGGCTTGGGGCGTTTCAAAAGGGATATTGGCATCTGTGTTTGTCGAGGGGGCGTCGATGGGAGTGCGCGGCGTGAGTTGAATGGGCGCGGGGGATGACGATGGTGGCCCGAATGGGTCCGCCGCGCCGTTTTGAGATCCAGACGAGAACACGGCCGCCGAAGGTTCGGATGGTGCGAGCGTACCTGCGCCGTCTGAGGAGAGCTGAACCCCGTTGGCATCCGGTGCAGGCGCGCCTGTGGGGTCGTCCACGATGAAGCTCTGACTTGTATCGGCTTGTTCAAACACCGGTAAAACGCCGAGCAAAGCCGCGCTTGATGCGCCAACCTGAGCGTCTGCCCCGCCGGATTCGCCGCTATTTTGAACCGAACTCGGGTCTTTTTCGACCTTTTTCTGGTTGCCTTGCGTCGGCGCAGTCGCACCTACGCCGGGCTTTGATGTCCCCGTACTCATACACAAATCCACTCACCACTACGACACCACCCATCGCAGTGCGAGAATAGAAAGCAAAAGTTTTAACAGTCTGCTAATGAATGCCGAAAATTACGCCGGGGTTTCGAATGCACGTCAAATGGCGGTTTTACGTAGGTCATCTGATAACCTGAGGTAAAGCTTTGGCGATTATCTTTGCGCAGCTTCGCCCGGAAGATTTTATTCAACCGGCCCCGCAAATTTGAGTCAAATTATGAAGATCTTATTCATACACAAAAACTATCCCGCGCAATTTGGACGCCTGGCATATTGGCTCGCAGGGCAGGGTTGGGATGTCACATACGCCACTGCGCGCGATGATGTGCGGTCAGATCTCCTTAATATTGTTCCGTTTCAGATCCACCGCGAGCCGTCGAAACAGACCCATCACTATCTGATCGGTACCGAACGTGCTGTGCTGTCGGGGCAAGGGTTAGTGCGCACGGCGTTGGCGTTAAAAGAAAAAGGATACCAGCCGGATGTTGTTGTTGCCCATTCGGGGTGGGGGGTTGGTTTTTTCGTCAAGGACGTCTGGCCGCAGACAAAATACGTGCAATACGCAGAATGGTACTACACCTACCCCCATGCGGACCGAACCGCTGATTTCACCCCCAAACACCCGGTTGAAGAAGGCGCAAAAGCCCGGACGCGAAATGCGCCATTTTGGCTCGATTTCAGCGCGGCGGATGCCACGGTGTGCCCGACGCAGTACCAAGCGTCGACGTTCCCCGACAAGATCCAAGATCACATCACCGTTTTGAATGATGGTTTTGACACCAAAACCCATTGCCCCGCTCCGCGCGATACGGCGTTCCTTGAGGCGCAAGGTGTACCACCCGAGGCCAAGCTGGTCACTTATATCGCCCGAGGAATGGAGCCGACCCGCGGGTTTCCGGACGTGATGCGCGCCGTCGAGGCGTTGCAGAAACTGCGCGATGACGTGCATGTTGTGATCATTGCAGATGATCGGGTCGCGTATGGTGCCAAGGGCCCGGGCCCATCGTGGAAAGAGCGCATGTTAGAGGCGTTAGATCTTGATGTGTCTCGGATTCACTTTGTGGGTCTCGTGCCGCGCCGCAGTATGGTCAAGTTTCTTCAGGCGTCGAATGCGCATTTATATCTGTCTGCGCCCTTCGTGTTGTCGTGGTCTTTTGTCGAAGCAATGGCCTGTGGGACGCCAATCGTTGCCGCGCGTTCTGCGCCGGTTGAGGATTTTATGACCCATGGTGAGAGCGGTCTGCTGGTTGATCCAACGGCCACGGGGGACGTCGTGCAAGCGTTGCAAGATATAATAGATGCCCCTGAATTGGCGGGCCAACTAGGTGCGCGCGCGCGGTCCGAAATCGTCAGGAAATATGATGGTGAGACGATCATATTCCCTCGGGCAGCGCGGTTTTTTGGCGACCTTTGCTGCGAGGTGTTTTCAAGTTTGGACGTAGATGTCGAAACCCCTTTTGGTGCGCGCGCGTCCTCGGCTTTTGACTGAAGGCCGGTGACTTTCCCTGTGCGCACTACGCCTAGTGCTAGCCTGATGGGGTAATCTCCCATTGTTAGTGGGCTCCAGCCGCAGAATTCATATAAGCATCCGGTCTGCCGCCCTATGAGGCCGTTTTCCATGGCAATGGGTCATCGACGCGGTTGATTTATAGTCTGGGATGCGTGCTAAGGTACCGCCCAGCAAAGCCTGAGGCTCGATGCGGCTCAGTTTGGTGTTATAGATGATCGCGGCAGTTTTGCTGCCGGTCTGTGATCTGACGAACAGATCGTTTTTGCATCTGATTGCGACAAACCGCATGGTTCGTTCTGCGGTGTTGCTCTCTAATTCTAGGATGCTGTGATTGAGGTCGGGCCACAGCCTTGGCATGCGCGTCGGTGTATAGCGCATTGCACTTGCCAGCGGCGATTTGCCCGAGTTCGCGCGACCACCGGGGGGGCGATCCAAGCGCTTATTTTTCGACCGCCTAGAGTTGAGCGATGCGCTTTATGGCTTCATCTGCGGTAGCCGAACTTTGGGCGCGGTGAACATCGATGAACTTGCGCCTGATGTGCGCCGTGCAGCCACCTCGCGGATGCCGCCGGAACGACAGAAGCCTTCGAATCCAGCAAATCACCCATTGCCCGGGAGGGCATTGCGGAGCAATGTCCCGAGAGGAGGCATGCATCCAGCCCTGATATTTTGCGAGATTATTTTTGGAGTGCTGCCCTTTGTGGTCTGGGGAGAACTGATACTAGCTAGCGGGTGGGATGTCGCTGCGCCAAGTACTTTCATCACGGCCGTAATCCCATAGACGCGCCGTCGCCGTCTTACTGGTGCCAGGGGCAAGCATCTTAATCAGGGTATCATCTGCAAAGATGGCCTGTCCGGACAGCACATACCGCCCTCCTGTCAACATGTACCGCCGAGCAGGGGATGCGCCGTGATCCATTTGTTTAGCGTCAGCATCCAACACCCACCTTCTCGGGATATTGCTGCGCAATACCCTGTCAGGCAAAGATCATCAGCAATCTGCTTACGTGTCAGCCCACTGGTCAACGCGATGCGTACCGCACCTTGGCCAAATTCGTCCGTTCGTTTCAGTCCGATGGTCGATATCCTTTGTTGCAGTAAATGCTATCAAAAGAGCGGCATCAAACCCCGACAAGCCCAAATCATTGCCGGGCAGCGGGACGAATGGCTCGGGCAACGCATCGATAAAATGTCGACGAGGAACAAAGTAACTGGATATATCCGGACTTACAAAAATGAGTGATCCAACGCGGGTACACGCGATATGTTCCCCTCTT
>NZ_JBDWVM010000471.1:0-12280 GCF_039984035.1 Planktotalea sp.
GCTGGCGGTGCCGTTGCCGACAGCGATCAACGTTACTTTGTGCCGCTGGATCAGTTGCAAAAGCGTTTCTTCCGCGCCGCGCAGATCGTTGCGCGGTTGGAACGGGTAGATCGTCGCCGTATCGAGCAGCTTGCCCGTTTCATCCACAACCGCGACCTTGCAACCCGTACGAATGCCCGGATCAAGGCCCAAGGTCACGCGCGGACCCGCAGGCGCGGCGAGCAGCAAATCACGCAAGTTACGTGCGAAAACCTCAATCGCGGCCGTATGCGCATCGCGGCGCATCTCGGTCATCAGGTCCATGAACATCGACAGCGAAAGCTTCACCTTCCACGCCCAAGTTGCCGCTGCGCGTAGCCAGACATCTCCGGGCGCTTGGCCCGTGATGCCGATCTCTGCCGCAATGATGTTCACCACCCGCTCAACGCCCGTTTCGGGATCAGGGCCGATGTCTAGCGTTACGATCTCTTCCTTACTCGCACGTAAAAGCGCCAAGGCACGGTGTGACGGGATCGCAGACCATTTCTCCGAATGTGCAAAATAATCAGAAAACTTCGCGCCTGCCTCTTCCTTGCCCGGGATCACGCGGGCCATGACCAGCGCCTCTTGATGCATCACGTCGCGCAACCGCCCCAAGAGGCCTGCGTTTTCAGCCAGTTCTTCGATCAGAATGTCACGCGCGCCTGTCAGAGCCGCTTTAGTCGTTTCGATCTCACCCTTAACGTAACTCTGCGCGGTCACCTCGGGATCAGCGCTGCGATCCTCCAAAATGCTGCGCAGCAATGGCTCCAACCCGTTTTCCCGCGCGATCATCGCTTTGGTACGGCGCTTGGGTTTGAAAGGCAGATACAAATCTTCCAAAGTCGATTTCGTTTCCGCCGCATTGATCGAACGCGCCAATGCATCCGTTAGTTTATCCTGCGATTTGATTTCGGCCAAAATGCTCGCGCGGCGCTTTTCTAGATCGCGCAGATATTCCAGACGCTCCGCCAAGCGGCGCAATTGCGCATCATCTAGACCGCCTGTCGCCTCTTTCCGATAGCGGGCAACGAAAGGCACCGTATCACCCGCATCCAGCATCGTGACCGTCGCATTCACTTGTTCAGGACGTGCCCCGATATCAGCGGCAATTGTGCGTGCGATGCGGTCGGAAAAATCAGTCATGAAGCACTCTTTCTAATGTCTTGGACGCCCGTGATAGCGCCTGCCCGAGCAAGGGCCAAGACATGATCGTCGGTTCTAGCCGTAAGCGCTCAAAGACAGCGAAAATACCGTGCCTTTGCCCGGCACCGAACTCACGCTCAAAGGCATGTTATTCGTCGCCGCCAGCTCAAAACAGACCGACAGACCCAAGCCGTGCCCTTGGGATGTGTCGCCCTTGGCATAGGCTTCTTTGAAACCCTCAATTTCCGCCGTGTTCATGCCAGCGCCCGTATCACACACCCATACCGAATGATCTGCGCGGCGCACACCGACCAAGACAGCCCCCGTCTCCGTATATTTCAAAGCGTTCGACACGAGGTTCGAGAGGATACGCATCAGAACAAGGGGCGGTGCACTCGTGTGCAGGGAGGTGTCAACAACGCGCAGCTGAAGGCCCTTAGAAACGGCCGCCTCCTTAAACATCTGCTGCACCGTGCCAAGCGGCACAGAGAGCAAGAAAGTCTCATTAGCGTCTTGCTTTAGCTCTGCTGCCACGTCGTTTTCTTCACCCGTCTCAGGAACGGTCCCATCAACATATGTCTTGGAGAGGTTTTCGAGATAGACAAAAGCCTCTTGCAGCCGGTCGCGAACTGATTGCTCCATATCAAGCGTGATCGCATCGAAGGTTGCGCGCAAAGACATCAACGGTTGTTTTATATCATGCGAGGCCGTCGCCAATTGCCGCTGACGCGCAGCTGCCGTTTCACGTGCGCGGATATAGGCACGTTCGGTTTCAAGAAGCTGGCGGCTTTTCTCGGCTTCAGCCTCGAGCGCGTCAACTCGCTCCTCTATTGCCGCAACATGGCGGCGACGCATGATGATCAAGTTCATGGTCAAATAGCTCATGATCGATAACGCCATGAGCAAAAACGCAAGTTTGAGCGCTGCTCTTGGCGTGAGCCAAGCCACTGCGCCGCCGAGTGTCGTCCAAGCCAGCAACACAAAGAAAGTCGCGATCCCCAGCACGATCAGCGTCCGCAGGCCAATGTTGGGATTGATCTCTGTCGACATGGCAGCGCTCGGGAAAACCGCGCTGATCGAAAGTGAGGCAAGCACCAAAGCGCAGGCGACAAAAAACAGCCATGGCGAAGGCATCCACAGCGTAAGAGACACCAAAGCAAGCGTGACGAGCCCCAATCCCGCTAAGACAAAGCGTGCAAATCTGCGCGTCTTTTGCTGGGCAAAATATGCCCGCGCGACGATCCCAAAACTGATTGTAGCTGTGCCAAATAAAAGCCCAACCGCCATTGGTGCGTGCAAAACCGGTTTGGCAGGATACAACAATCGGAAGAGTACCCCGTCGGAATGGGCGATAAGGGCCAGAAACATCAAGAACATTGTCACATAACCGACGCCTTCCCAACTTTTCATTGCGATTTGGAAACCCAAACCAAACAATAAGCACGAGAGGCTGAACGCATAAAACGCGCTCATCAAAACGCCCCAACCAAAGCTCGCATCGCCCAGCGCATTGGGGCGAAACAGATCGACGGTATAACTTGGCATGACACCCAGTTGGAGATGCGCGAGCAGGGTCACTTCTTCATTCGGGGCGAGGATAAATTCCGCACTTTTGAGCCGGTTCACACTATGCTCTGCCCTGTTGAACGGCTGAAAGGACGAATAATCGATCAAGGTCTCAGTCAAACCATCCTCGCGCACCAGAAAAACGCGAAACCCAACCACAAATGGCGCATCCAGAACGAGCGTGAAGCGATCCCCGGCGCGACCATCAGCAAAGGAGGCATTCTTGAGCGTGGTGCCAAACCATGTCTCGGGTGCGTGATTGATACCGTGCGAAATCGTCTCTTGCTCGGGAACGAACTGACCACTTGTGTAGGCTTCGTAGGCAGGTCCGGGATAGGGGCCAAGCGAGGCCCAATACCTCAAATCAGGATCAAGCTTGATACGTGTCTGATCCGGCGTGATCTCAACCCCTTGCGCCATTGCGGCGCTCACCAGCATAATCAGGGCCGCAAAGGGCACAAAAAAGCTAGTTAATGTCCGTAAAATTATGCGAAACAGAATACGCAATTTAGGGTCCAAAGGTGAATGATGACAGGGCGTGAGCGACACTATGCGATAGTAGCGGATGACCATGCAATAGTGCGCGCAGGAATTCGCGACGCGCTGGAAAAACCAGGCTTGGTGACAGCTGACGGACTGCATGTCATCGACGAAGCCGCAGATGGACTGGCTGCAATCGCATCCGTGCGCCAACATAAACCCGATCTATTGATGCTGGATGTTCAGATGCCTATGGCGGGCGGCGTCGAAACCATGATCGAAGTGCGGCGCTGGTCGCCAGATACGAAGATCGTTGTGCTCACAGGTGTAACGGCTGTTGGGCTTGTCAGCTCCATCGTAGACGCAGGTGTGGATGGGCTTTTCTCAAAGGCTGACGACAATTCCGAGCTTTACGCAAAGCTGCCCGGTATTTTGCAGGGCCAACGCTACATCGCTGTGTCTTTCATGAAAATTCTAGAGGACAGCGCAGAGACCGAAGTCCTTACTGGCCGCGAGCGTCAAATGTTAAATTTGATCCTGTCTGGGCAATCCAACAAAGACATCGCTGAAAATCTTGGGATCAGTGTCAAAACGGTCGATAAACATCGCACCAGCATGATGCAAAAACTGGGTGTGCATTCTGTGCCCCAACTGATGGCCTATGCTCTGCGCGAAGGTTTGATTGATCCGAGCGCGCTCTGAACCTTTGGCGATTGGGGTATTCACCCCATAACCCTCACGCCCCTGCCCCATTAGAGTCGAACGCACACTTGGCACAGGGGCCGTCGTTGCGTTCACTTGTTTTCATCCTAGCACTTTTGCCGAATGCCACTACCGCGAATGATGCTGGTTTTGGCACGCATACGCGCGAGTTGAACAGCATTGATGGAAACCAAGTGCAGATTTCCATGTCAGCAGAAACGTTTCTCAGCGACGCTGTCTTCGTTTCGCTTTGCATCCACGTCCCGAGAACACATAAGGCGGCCAAAGGTATTGCAACGCAGGCCCATCTGGCGCAGTTTGCCTCCCCAGGCGCGCAAGCCTGCCTGCCCGTCGCAGCGACAGCGCAAAACATCATGCTTTTGACAACGACTCGTGACGGTGATCCGCGTCGCTCGATTGGTTTTATGGCTGATCTTACAGGCCAAAGCGGGCAAACACTGAACATTGAATGGACCATTGAGGTTTTGAACTGATGAGGCAACCCAGTGTTACAAGCTTAACTTTTGCACTGTCTCTTTTGACAGTGCAGACAGGCCACGCGTTTGATGCAACACAAACAGAGATCGACGCGTTCATCGCCGCAGATCAGGATAAAAATCTGTCCCTCAGCCGCGCGGAATTCCCAACATTTGTGCGCCACATGGCGCGCGCCGGCCAACCAACTGCGCGCACCATCGTGCGCTTCAAGGCCTTTGGCTATGCGTTTAATATCGCGGATTTGAATGGCGACGGGCGGATCACCCCCGAAGAACTGCGCGCTGCGGACGACAGTTACCGCGCACAAAATTAGTCAAGCGTGCTCTGGCGCGCAAACTGATCTGCGACCATCAAACATCCTTTCTCAAACAGACGTGCAATTTTGGCGGCGCACATTAGACATGAGAAAAGCCGCGGTCCAAAGGCCGCGGCTTTTGATGTTAATGCGCTGTAGGTTTAGACGAAGTCGAAAACATCCGTTGGCAGAAGAACATCAATCTCCATGAAGCCATCCACGGCCTCGACCGCATCGGCGATATGCTCACCGACCAGTGCGATATTGCCTGTCACCTCGGCCAAAGTCTCCATCCAGCCGCTAAACGCGTCTGCGAATTGATGATCCACAACGCTGTCTTCAACCCTGTCCAGCGCAAAGGCGGATAGATCAACAGCGCCAGTGTTGAATGCACCAAACTCGGAGCGCGCAGTAAAGGCGCCAGCGTTAAAAGCTGCGGCGAGATCGTAGTTTTGGCCGGATTCGCCATCCCAGATCATCAATGTCTCAATCGCCTCATCCGCGTCAGACATATTCTTGATCCGCAGATCAGAGCCACCATGTTCGATCACCAAATCTGTGCCGCCATCGACCCAGAAGCGTAGATCACTTGCATCGAGAGAACCCGCATCGCGCAGCTCAACCGTATCGGACCCACCAGCGCCACCTGTGAGCACGTCGAGCACATCTTCAGCGTTCTCAATGAAGCTCGCCGCGCCGCGCAATGCGTCAACACCAGCCTCATCAATCGTGCCATCGTCACCGAAGTTAAAGACGTAGGTGTCCGCGCCCATTCCGCCGATCATATCACCCGCAGAGGACAGGATGTCATCGCCCTCACCGCCAAACATTTGCGTGCCGGAGTAATCAAGCAAGGACCGCAGATCGGCCGTGGCCTCGGAAATACCGTCTGTCACTTCTTGGATCGCATCGCCCGTAGCCTCTATCGCGTCGGCAACAGCGCCTCCAATGGCGTCCATCGCATCTTGAAGCGGGTTCAGATCTTCAATCGTATCGCGCACATCATGGGCAAAATCTATCATGTCAGAGATGGGATCGAAGATATCAGCATCGAGGAAGGCAGACATGTCGAAGTCCGTGAGATCGGGCAGAACAGCAGAGTAGACAAAGTCTGCAAAGGCATCGGCATCAATCATCCAATCTGCGTCATCACCGCCAAAGGCAAAGTTCAGATTTTCGCCAGCGGTCAGCATCAAATCGCTGCCCTCACCGCCCATAGAGAGGTTGAAAGAGCCTCCACCAAGGAAGATATCATCGCCCGCTTCGCCAATCTGAAAGCCCATATCGCCGCCGACATGGAAGACATCATCACCTTCGCCTGCGAATTGCACGTTAAAGGCCGTCGGAAGCTCGTCGATGATTTGATCTTTTAGCGCCTCTGTCAGCTCTGCGTCCTGTTCGGCTTGCGCCTCTTCAGCGGTGTCGCTTTCCGTGGTGTTGTCTGGATCTGTCTTGTCTTCGATCGCGTCGGTGATCAGCTCTTTCAACGTGCTCCAGGTTCCTTCCGCCCAATCGACGGGATCACCCTCGCTCATCATCAAATCACCACCCTCGCCGCCGTGCTGAAAGTTGAGCCCAACCTTGCCGCCAAGCTTCATCGCGAGCATGACGTCGCCGTCATCACCGCCCGATTGCACGCCGATCTGACCAAGGCCAATCATCGTGTCGCTGCCCGCGCCGCCAGATTGCACGTTCGCCTGACCGCCACCGAGCAGCACATCATCACCGTCGCCGCCGACCTGAAAGTTACCGCGACCGCCACCGATCATGACGTCTGTGTCTGAACCGCCAACCTGCAAGTTGCCAAAGCCCCCTGCGAGCATTTTGTTTTGACCGTCCTCTGCCGCAGAGACATCGAGAAATTCCTCAATCCCATCGCGGATCGCGTCAATGTCTATGTCGCCAAGTTCGAAGTCCTCGGGAATAGCGGACCAAACATGCGCACCGAACTGCACGTTCGCGCCTCCCGCGCCAATCATCCAATCATCACCTTCTGCGCCGATCTGAACGTTGGTTAGACCCGCACCGACCAGAATATCTGCATCCTCGCCGCCATGTTGGACGTTCAGCGATCCAACACCGACCAAGAGGTCCTCACCGTCACCGCCGAATTGATAGTTCTGCAAGCCCAGCGCATAGAGATCATCTTCGCCGTCGCCGCCAAATTGCACGTTGGTTGACCCAGCCGCAGCAAGCAAATCATCGCCTTCGCCGCCCCATTGCAGGTTGCCTTGGCCAACGCCGAGCAACACATCGTCGCCCGCGCCGCCCCATTGGCTATTGCCAACCGAGAGCGCGATCATCGTGTCATTGCCTTCTTCACCAGACTGCGCGGTCACGAGGGCTGAAGCCGCTGTCATATGATCATTGCCTTCGCCGCCAAACATCGTGTTCACGCCGCCCGCAGCATTCATGACATCATCGCCTTCGCCACCTAAGAAGGTGTTCACCCCGCCGATCGCTTCCATAAGGTCGTCGCCTTCATCACCGAAAAGCGTGTTTACGCCACCAACAGCCGTTATGTGATCTGCGTCTTCGCCGCCGAACACTGTGTTGACGCCGCCCGAAGCTTCGATGGTGTCGTTGCCCTCCTCACCAAATAACGTGTTAACACCGCCGGTCGCGATAATTTTGTCGTTCCCTGTGCCGCCTTTCGCAGTGTTGACGCCACCTTTCAAAGTAATCGTATCGTTGCCAGAGCCCCCATCAGCCGTGTTCACACCGCCTGTTGCAGAGATTGTATCGTCGCCGCTTTCACCGAATACGGTGTTCACGCCACCCGTCGCCGTGATGTTGTCATTGCCGGAACCACCATAAGCCGTGCTTACGCCGCCGCTTGCTTCAATCGTGTCGTTGCCACTGTCACCATCCATAATGTTGACCGCACCTTTGCCGACGAGCCGATCATCGTCGCTGCCACCGTACATCTTGTTCAGAGCGCCCGTGCCGACCAAATAGTCGTCATCATCGCCGCCGCTCATGTAGTTGTAAGCGCCTTTGCCGGACAGATAGTCATCACCATCTTTTCCGTACATCTTGTTGCTCGCGCCGTAGCCGTAGACCTTGTCTACACCGTTGCCGCCATTTAGATAATTGCTTGCGCCGTACCCATAAAGTTTGTCGTTGTCGTTGCCACCATAGAGAGTGTTTTTCGCTCCATAGCCTTTGAGCGTGTCATTATCATCGCCGCCGCTCAGATAGTTATACGCACCATACCCATAGAGCTTGTCGTGCCCGTCTTGACCATAAAGTTTGTTGGTTGCGCCGTAGCCATAAATCTTGTCCGAACCGGTGCCCCCATAGAGTTTATTGTATACGCCCTTGCCTTTGATCGTATCACTGCCTGAACCGCCATACAGGTAGTTACGCGCAGCCCAGCCTTCGATGTAGTCGCTGCCTGAACCTCCATCGAGGACGTTCTTGTCGACGGAATAGCCGTACATTTTGTCGTTACCCGAACCGCCATTGGCAGAGCTGCTCCAGCCATATTTTTTGATCGTCTCGTGAATGCTTTTCTTTTTGAACAAACCCATTTTGATATCCTCTTCCAAGTAAGTTGTGCGATGTGCACTGTTTCCTTGGCTCAAAATTACAAATGGGATGGGTGCATTGGCATGGGGTCGATCCCCCATTTAAGCGACCAGCGACCAGCGACCACGATTTCGCCGATGGAACGCCCCAACAAGAAATGACCGGACCCGAATATATCCGGTCCGGTCATCTGAAATTTCCACGATTTAGCTGGCAGCTCTATTGTGCACCGAAGCCGCCCCCGCCGGGTGATTTCAACACGAAAACATCACCTGCTTGCATTTCAGCTTCATCATTGCCGCTCAAAGGAACCAACGCCCCATTGGCCCGTTCGATGCTGTTTTCGCCAACCGCACCGGGCGCACCGCCCTTTGCGCCATGTGGCGGCACTTTACGGTGCGATGAAAGCACAGTGACTGTCGCGGGTTCCAGAAAGCGCAAACGCCGCTCAATGCCTTCGCCGCCTTTAAACGCCCCTGCCCCGCCAGAGCCGCTTCGGATCGAAAAGGCATCAACGCGCACAGGAAAGCGGGTTTCCAGAACCTCAGGGTCGGTCATGCGCGTGTTGGTCATATGGCTGTGCACGGCGCTCGTGCCATGAAAGCCATCGCCTGCGCCCGTCCCACCGCAAATGGTTTCGTAGTTTTGATAGACATCATTGCCATAAACGAAATTATTCATCGTGCCCTGACTTCCTGCGATGACACCCAGAGCGCCATAAAGCGTGTCGGCAATCGCCTGACTGACTTCTGTGTTGCCAGAAATAACAGCAGCGGGGGCTGCGGGATTGATCATGCTTCCTTGCGGCACGATCAGATCAAGCGGTTTCAAACATCCTTCATTCATAGGAATGTCCGAACCGACCAAGGTGCGAAACACATAAAGAACAACAGCGCGGCAAATCGACAATGGCGCATTGTAGTTCCATTCATTTTGCGGCGACGTGCCCGTGAAATCGATAGTCGCACGACGCCCTGCTTTATCAACAGTGATCGCCACTTGGATTTGCTCACCACTGTCGAGCGGGTAAGTGAATTCACAATCATGCAGCACATCCAGCACGCGGCGCACGCTTTCTTCGGCATTCGCTTGAACATGACCCATGTAGGCATGAACCGTTTGTGCGCCGAACTGGGCGGTAATGCTCTGAAGCTCTTTTTCGCCGGTTCGGTTGGCCGCGATTTGCGCCGAGAGATCAGCCATGTTTTGATCGATATTGCGGCAGGGATATTTACCAGATCCTAGCAATGCGCGGGTTGCGGCGTCGCGCAATTGCCCTTGCTCAACGAGCAGGAAATTGTCGATCAGTACCCCCTCTTCATCAATCTTGCGACTATCAGGCGGGGCAGAGCCAGGTGTCTTACCGCCAATGTCCGCATGATGACCACGGCTTGCAACGGTATATAAAATGCTCTCTCCCGCGGCATCGAAAACGGGGGTGATCACTGTCACGTCAGGCAGATGCGTTCCGCCATTGAACGGGTTGTTCATCATGAACACGTCGCCGGGGCGTATTTTGTCTGCATTCTGCGCCAGAATGACCCGCACGCTTTCGGACATAGACCCTAAGTGAACGGGCACATGGGGCGCATTGGCCACCAGATCGCCATTGGCATCAAAGATTGCGCAAGAGAAATCATAGCGTTCTTTGATGTTCACAGAATAGGCCGTATTGGCCAGAGTCGCGCCCATTTGATCGGCGATGGACATGAACAGATTGTTGAAAACCTCAAGCATCACAGGATCAACCTTGGTCCCTATGGCCTCTTGACGTGCAAGCGGAACGACCCTGCGCAACACAAGGCCACCGTCTTTGATGCACTCTGCTTGCCAACCCTGCTCCACGATATTGGTGCCTGTAGGTTCGGTCAGGATAGCCGGTCCCTCAATCACGTCACCCAAACGCATTGTTGTGCGATCAATGACGGGCGTGTCAGAGCAAGTGCCGTTTGACCACATCTGCGTTGTGCGGATTTGCGCCGCTGCCGCACTACCCTCTTCAAATGGCATGGCTTCTTCTGTCGCGCCGATGGCTTCCGCAGATAGGATTTCGATTACCAGATCATCGACTTCTGGAACAAACCCAAAGCGCTGCTTGTGCGCGATCTCGAAGGCCGTGCGCATTTCGCCTTCGGTCCCAAACGGAACTTCAAGGGTCTGCTGTGCACCTGATGGACGAATATGCGCCGTTCTAACCAGCGAAATACTTACCGCGTCGATGCCTTGGCTCGCTACCTCTGACTGGGCATCCTGGCACAAGTCAGCCAGAATAGCTCCAGCAGCATCAACCTTTTCAATGCCTTGCCCAAACTGGTTCTCGCGCATGGCGCGCACATCAGCCAGCCCCATGCCAAAGGCCGATAGAACGCCGGCAAACGGATGGATAAAGACGCTTTGCATTCCCAAGACATCCGCAACCAAACAGGCGTGCTGCCCACCTGCGCCACCAAAGCAATTCATTGTATATTTGGTCACGTCATAGCCGCGTTGCACGCTGATTTTCTTGATCGCGTTGGCCATATTTTCGACAGCGATCCGCAGGAAACCCTGCGCGATCTCTTCAACAGAGAGACCATTGCCAATCTCAGCAGCCAGCGCTTCGAATTTCGTGCGCACGGCTGCAACATCAAGCGGTTGATCTGCGTTCGGACCAAAAACGGGGGGAAAGAGATCGGGGTTCAGTTTGCCAAGCAAAACATTGCAATCCGTGACCGTCAGCGGACCGCCACGACGATAGGCCGCAGGACCGGGGTCCGCGCCTGCGCTTTCCGGGCCCACCTGCATGCGGCCATCGCGATAAGTCAGAATTGATCCGCCGCCTGCCGCAACCGTATGGATCGACATCATAGGGGCGCGCATGCGCACACCTGCAACCTCTGTTTCAAAACTGCGTTCAAACTCGCCCGCGTAATGGCAAACATCTGTCGAGGTACCGCCCATGTCAAAGCCGATCAATTTATCGAAGCCATGCTCCGTTGCGGTGCTGACCATCCCGACAACGCCGCCAGCAGGTCCTGACAAAATAGCATCGCGTCCTTCAAAGAGGCTCGCATCGGTGAGGCCACCGTTTGAACGCATGAACATCAACCGCTCACAGCCGCCATTCTGCGCGCCCAAGGCGCTCGCAACTTGATCAACATAGCGACGCAAAATGGGGGACAAATACGCATCGACAACAGCGGTATCGCCACGCGACACCAGTTTGATCAATGGGCTTGCTTCATGACTGAGCGAAACCTGCGCGAAACCGATATCCTTCGCAATTTCGCCAATCTGTTTCTCATGATCCGAAAACCGATAGCTGTGCATCAGTGCCACCGCGACAGAGCGAAATCCCTGTGCATATGCCTGTTTCAACGCCGCACGCACGCTGTCCGTGTTCAAAGAGCAAATCACGTCGCCATCTGCCGCGATGCGCTCTTCCACCTCGATCACCTCATCATAAAGCAGTTCAGGCAGTTCAATATTGAGGTCAAACAGCCGTGGGCGGTTTTGAAAACCGATCCGAAGCAAATCGCGCATGCCCTTGGTGATCAAAAGCAAAGTCCGCTCGCCCTTGCGCTCAAGCAAGGCATTGGTCGCAACTGTCGTGCCCATCTTGACCGCTTTGATCTGACCGGATGGGATTGGCGCATTGGGGGCAAGGCCCAGCAATTCGCGAATGCCATGCACCGCCGCATCTTTGTAAACTTCTGGATTTTCGGACAAAAGTTTATGCGTGCGCAGCGCGCCCTCCGGCGTCTTTGCAACGATGTCAGTAAACGTGCCCCCACGGTCGACCCAAAATTGCCACATGGCACAGCTCCTCTCTTTGCTGGCGTGCCAGCAGTCATTCAGTGTTTAGATTTGAAAGTTTTTCGCTGTTAGTAGAACAACGATGGCAACCAAAGCGCGAGGTTCGGGAAAGCGAGCAAGAGCGCGAGCATCACGAACATGGTAATCACGAAGGGCAATGCCCCCTTGATGACATCAATCATTGGCCCAGACTTTCGAATGCCTTGCACGACATACAGATTGATCCCAATCGGCGGGGTAATCAGTGCT
>NZ_JBDWVM010000472.1:0-9068 GCF_039984035.1 Planktotalea sp.
TTACACCTACTACGATGACCTCACTGCAATGGCGCGCGACTGCGATGTGTTGATCTGCATCACCCCCGGCGGACCCTCGACGAACAAGATCGTCAACGCGGAGGTCATAGAAGCACTCGGGCCTCAGGGCACCTTGATCAATGTCAGCCGTGGGTCCGTTGTGGATGAAACCGCGATGATCGAGGCGCTGCAAAGCGGCAAACTTGGTTGGGCTGGGCTAGATGTGTTTGAAGCCGAACCAGCCGTGCCGCAAGCGCTGCGCGATTTGCCAAACACGGTACTACTACCCCACGTGGGTAGCGCAACAATCGAAACGCGCGCCGCCATGGGCGCGTTGACTGTCGATAACCTGTTGCAGCATCTCAAAGATGGCACCGTGATCAGTGCGGTCCCTGAATGCGCGCATTTATAAGCAAGTGGCGGTGACGCATGATTGAATTCGTCATCGCCGTAATCTTTCTGCTGATCACACCCGGTCCCGGCGTTCTCACAACGGCTGGAATTGGCGCAGCATTTGGCTATCGCGCGGGGCTCGGCTTTCTTGGCGGGCTGATGTTTGGCGGCTTCATCAACATGATGATCGTCGTCTCTGGCCTCGCAGCATTGGTGCTTGCGATCCCTTCCCTGCGCATCATTCTTTTGCTCGGCTCAGTCAGCTATCTCGTATATCTCGCATGGCGTATCGCCAGCGCTGGCTCGAACATCAGCTTCAAACCAGCAAGCAAACCATTAGGATTTATGAATGGGATGATGCTCCAATTCATAAATCCCAAAGCCTATGTCGTCGGCACAACGCTTTTCTCTGGATTTGCCTTCATGCCTGAAAATCCGTTTTGGGAAGTTGTCCTCAAAATATTGATTTTCAACATCATTTGGCTACCTATCCATTTGATTTGGCTACAGGCGGGGGCAAAAATGGGCAGTATGAATCTCGCCGAAACAACCCAGCGCCGCATCAATGTCGGCATGGCGCTAGCCTTGTTGATCGTCGTGTTTACTGCGCTCTGGGCGTCGATTTAACACCCCTAGAGCGATGCCGTGATCCCGCCATCCACATAAAGCGTGTGACCATTCACAAAGCTCGACGCTGCCGAAGACAAGTAAATCGCAGCGCCAACCAATTCTTCGACGTTGCCCCAACGCCCGGCGGGGGTGCGTTTAGCTAGCCATGCGCTAAAGTCTTCATCGGCAACCAATGCGGCGTTCAAAGGCGTATCAAAATAACCTGGCGCAATGGCGTTACAGTTCAGCCCATGCTGCGCCCAATCGGTTGCCATCCCTTTGGTCAGATTGCCAACTGCCCCTTTGGTTGCTGTGTAAGGCGCGATGCCCGGTCGCGCGAGCGAGGTTTGCACAGAAGCAATATTGATAATCTTACCGCGCTTTCGCTCGATCATATGGCGCGCGACTGCTTGGCCCACATGGAACACCGACGCGACATTGGTTTGCAAAAGCCGCTCAAACGCATCTGCTGGGAAGTTTTCCAACTCGGTGCGGTGCTGCATGCCCGCGTTGTTGATCAGGATATCAATAGCGCCTGTGCTAGCCTCAAACCCGTCAACGGCCGCCCTTACACCCTCGTGATCCGTCGCATCAAAGGCCAGTTCATGCACGATCGCACCTTCGCTACGAAGCTCGGACGCCGCCGCTTGCAATTTACTCGCATCGCGCCCGTTCAGCACGATCTCGGCCCCTGCCCCTGCTAATCCCCGCGCAAGCGCAAAGCCGATCCCTTGGCTAGATCCGGTGATCAGCGCGCGAAGCCCTGTCAGATCAAACATCTGAAGTGTCATAGCATTATTCCTTTGAACATTTTGAGCAGTTAACCTTAACTTGGCCGCAAATGTATAGGGAAGAAACCGCTATGAGCGCTGCAAATCCAGCCGTTGTCATCCATGCCGCCCGCGATTTGCGAATTGAAGAGCGGGAAATTCATGCACCAGAGGCAGGACAAGTCCTTATCGAAATGCAGGCGGGGGGCATTTGTGGCTCTGACCTGCACTATTACAATCACGGTGGTTTCGGAACGATCAAGGTCCGCGAACCCATGGTTTTGGGGCATGAAGTCGCTGGCAAAGTCGCAGCGCTTGGGGCCGGTGTAGAAGATCTGAAAGTCGGTGATCTGGTCGCTGTCTCCCCTTCACGTCCCTGCCAAAACTGCGAATACTGCCAGAACGGGCAACAAAACCACTGCCTGAACATGCGATTTTACGGCAGCGCAATGCCTTTTCCGCACATCCAAGGTGCGTTTCAAAAAATGCTCGTAGCAAACGCCAATCAATGTGCTCCCGCACATGGATTAACCGCAGGCCAAGCCGCGATGGGTGAGCCTCTCGCTGTGTGTCTACATGCGCTCAAGCAAGCTGGCGATTTAATGGGAAAGACCGTCTTGGTCACTGGTTGCGGCCCAATCGGGTGTTTAAGCATACTCGCCGCGCGCCGCGCTGGCGCGGGCCGCATCATTGCAACTGATTTATCCGATTTCACCTTGAACAAGGCACTGGAATGCGGCGCAGATTTGGCCTTGAACACCGCCGAAAATCCAAAGGCTTTGAGCGCCTTTCAAAGGGACAAAGGTCAAATCGATGTGCATCTTGAATGTTCTGGCGCTGCGGCTGCTCTCGCGACGGGCGTGACCTGCCTGCGCCCTCAAGGTACTTTGGTGCAGCTCGGTCTGGGCGGCGATATGACCGTTCCGATGCAGGCGATGACCGCGAAAGAAATCACGCTCAAAGGGTCGTTTCGCTTTCACAGTGAGTTCGCGACAGCAATTCAAATGATGCAGCTCGGATTGATCAATGTCGATCCGCTGATCACCCATAGTTTTGACGTCTCAGAGGCGCTGAATGCCTTTGACATGGCCGCAGATCGGAGCCGCGCTATGAAGGTTCAATTGACTTTCGCGAGTTAAGCATGGTGGCAGAACGCTATGTGAACTCGGCCATCCAGCCCAGTGTCTCTTCAGTCGCGCCGCCCGGTTTGTATTCTGCGCCAAGCGGGTGATCCCATCCAAGTTTGGTGATCTCGTCGAAAACTACGCCGTAATCTAACGTGCCTTGATCCGGCCTGCCCCGTTCTGGCACGGAGGCGAATTGAATATGCCCGATGATCGGCAATAGCGCATTGAGGCGCGCGAACACATCCCCTTCGGTACGGCCCACATGATAGCAATCGAACATAAGTTTCAGATTGGACGCGCTGACCTCTTCTATGATCTTTTGCGCCTGCGCGCTGTCACGCAGGAAATAATCGGGTGCATCAAATTGGTTGAGCGGCTCGATCAAGATGTCGATGTCATGCGGTGCCGCGAGCACGCAAGCGGCAGTCAGGTTGCGCAGAAAGATCTCATGCGCGGCTGGCCCAGCCGCATTGCCCGCCATCACATGGATCGCCCCTGCGCCAAGTGCGCTAGCGTAATCGATGGATTGGCGAATGGCAGCGAGCGCCTCTTCTTCGCGATCAACAAGGGCGGACAGGCCGTTTTCACCAGCCTCCACGTTCCCACGCCGTGTGTTCAGGCCAAGCAAGGGTAAACCTGTGGCAGTAAGCGCGGCCTTGATATCATCCACTGGCACCTCATAGGGCCAATGAAATTCGACCGCGTCAAAACCTGCGCGTTTTGCAGCATGGATCGCATCAGGAAGGGGTAAATCGGTCCAAAGAAACCCAAGATTCGCCGAGAACTTGGTCATACATCCCACTCCACATTAAACTCTGTCACTACGCGGGTTATCTGCTCATCGCTTAAACCCACCGCATCCACATGGCGCATCATCATCGCCAAGCGCGCGGTTTCTTCGAGTTCCTCGACTGCATTGCAGGCCGCTTCCACATCTTTGCCAGCCACCACAGGACCGTGATTGGCAAGCATCACAGCGCTGCGCTTGCCAGCAAGGCCGCGCACAGCGTCGCCCATCGCTGGGTCACCCGGCAGAAAGAAAGGCAGCAGCTTGACCTTGCCCAGTTTCATAATCGCATAGGGGGTGAGCGCTGGCAGGAAGTTATCCTCATCCGCGTCCGGCATCATCGACATCGCAACGCTATGACACGAATGCAAATGCACCACCGCGCCCGCGGTGGAACGCGTGTCATAAAAGGCTGTGTGCAGCGGCATTTCTTTGGTCGGTTTATCCCCGCCGATCAACTGCCCAGCCGCGTCAAACCGGCTCAGGCGCGCGGGATCAAGACGGCCAAAGCTCGTGCCCGTCGGTGACACAAGTAGCCCACCATCTTCGGTACGCGCAGAGATATTCCCAGTGCTGCCATGGGTTAATCCGCGGTCAAAGAGCGATTTGGCCAGAACGCAAATCTGTTCGCGAAGCTGTGTTTCGCTCATTGCGCGCCGCCCAAGACGTTCGCCGCCTTTTGAAAGAAATCATCACTACCAAAATTGCCAGACTTCAGCGCAACGACCAGATTATCGCGCGCGCGCAATGCGGGTACACCGGGATCAATTTCAGGGCCAATTTCAAGCTGTTTCAAATCTAGACCTTCCACAATCGCGCCCGAAGTTTCCCCCCCTGCTGTGATCAATCGTGTCACGCCGCCTTGCACCAGCAATCTTGCCAAATCAGCGAAAAAGCCTTCCAGCGCCTCTGAACATGCCTCGCGCCCGTACTCTGCTTGCACCTCTTTGACCGCCGCAGGATCGGCCGAGCTATAGGCCAACGGAATGCCCGCCGCATCCAAAAGCCACGTAGCAATGTCTTGAGCGGCAACGCGACCTTCGATCACATCAGCCGCGCTGAGTTCCCGTGCCGGATTGTTTTGCGCATGCAGCGCCACTTGCGCGCGCGTTGCATTTGAACAAGACCCCGATAGCGCGACCACCTTGCCCGATTGGCCATTCCAAGGCACCGCACTTGGCTCGCAGCCAAAATTACGCGGCAAGCCCAGCGCAACACCAGAACCGCCCGTGATTAAAGGCAATCCTTTAGCCGCTTCGCCAATATCCATCAGATCGGCATCTCTAATAGCATCGACAACAATGTGGCGATGCCCTGTGTTGTGTTGCTCTTGCAAAGCCTGCGAAATCGTTTCTGGGCCTGCGAAAACGGTCCCTGCCGCCACATGGCCCACAGAATATTTCGACTGCTCCGCCATGCAAATGCGCAGATCGGGTTGTGTCATCGGTGTGAGCGGATGGTTCTCCATGCCCGACGTGCTGAGCAATTTGTCGTTCACGAACAAATGTCCTTGATAAAGCGAACGGCCCGCGCCGGGAAACGCGGGGCAGACGATCACCTTATGCGCATCCAAGGCTTCGGCCAAAGCATCTGCAACAGGGCCAATGTTGCCGTCCGGCGTTGAATCAAACGTGGAGCAATATTTGAAGAATATCTGCTCGCAACCTTGCGCCAGCAGCCAATCCAACGCTTTCAAAGACTGGCTGACAGCCTCCCCGCTCGGGATGGAGCGCGATTTAAGCGCGACGATCCCTGCTTGCACATCAGGCGCAGCCGCGTGGTCTGGCACGCCCGTATATTGAACCGCGCGCATGCCCGCTTTGGCCAAAGTATTCGCGAGATCACTGGACCCCGTGAAATCATCCCCGATGCATCCAAGCTTCATTTCGTTTCTCCCGGCAAAGTCAGCCCCGCATTACGCGCATAGACCTTGGCCACTGCTGCGTCGTCTTCATGACCTAGCCCCATGCCTGCTGCGGCCAGATATTGCTGCAAGGCTGCAGCTGTGATCGGCGCGCTAAAGCTGGCAGACCGCGCAATAT
Organism: Planktotalea sp.; assembly: GCF_039984035.1. Lineage (GTDB taxonomy): Bacteria > Pseudomonadota > Alphaproteobacteria > Rhodobacterales > Rhodobacteraceae > Planktotalea. Next base: position 5,729 of record NZ_JBDWVM010000472.1, read on the forward strand.
CGAGCACGATCCCAAGGTCTTTGGGCCAGATATTCACGGAACTAAACGGGGTATAATCCCCAGAGACAATGTGCGGCGCGCGGTTCTCCAACATCCAGCTCGTGCCCGCGCATTTGCTGATCACTTCGACAAATTTCTCAGGCTCCACGCCTTGTGTCATGCCAAAGGTCATCGCCTCTGCCATCGCCGCGATATGAACGCCTGCCAACAGTTGGTTCACGGCCTTCATCGCAGATCCTGCTCCGGCCTCATCACCAAGCTCGAAGACAGTTTCGGCAATCGCGTCGAGTGTGGGTTTGGCCGCGGCAAACGCTTCTGGCGTGCCGGATGCCATCACCGAAAGCGCACCATTAGCCGCTTTGACAGAACCCCCAGAAATAGGCGCGTCGAGATAGTGAACGCCATGTTCGGCGCAGCGTGCAGCCATGTCGCGCGCGAATTCCGGTGGTACTGTTGCGCAAGCCAAGACAACTGCGCCCTTGCGCATTTTAGGCACCAAGCCAGCATCGCCAAACAAAACCGTTTCGGTTTGTGCAGCGTTCAGCACAACGACGGCTGCCGCATCCAACTCCGCAGCAACGTCTGCGACGTTACTTGCTTGGCCTCCTTCGGCTCGAAGACGTTCGATCTGCGCAGCAACGACGTCGCCGCCAAAGGTCGATAAACCTGCGCGAACGCACGATTGCGCAATGCCGTAGCCCATAGCGCCCAAGCCGATTACGGCCACATTAGTTGGTTCGTTCATTCCGTCACTCCGTCTTCATCACATTTATCGATATTGCGCCCCTTAAGGCGCAAAGCGTCAAATCCGCTCTAACACGCCTTGCGTTACCGCTGCCGTGCCCATATCGCCGCCAAATTCCATCGGGCGCAATGCATTTTCTTCAAAACCCGCATCAACCGCTTGATCAATCAAAGCGGCGGCGGCGGCAAAACTCTCAATTCCAGTCTTTTCTGCCAGATAGTCCAACATCAACGCCCCGCTCAGGATCGCAGCCAGCGGATTGGCTTTGTCTTGGCCCATGATATCGGGCGCAGAGCCATGCGCCGGTTGGAACAGGCCAACGTCATCGCCAATCTCGCCGCACGCCGCCATTCCCATCCCCCCGACCAAGCCACCCGCCAGATCAGAGAGGATATCGCCGAACATGTTTTCCATGACCATCACGTCATAATCCCATGGATTGCGGATCAGGTTCAGGGCTTGCGCATCCACATAACTGTAATCCGTCTCCACCTCCGGATGCTCTTCAGCGATCTCGTCGAAAATCTTGCGAAAGAAGGCCATGGACGTGAACACATTAGCCTTATCAACGCAGGTCAGCTTTCCCATATGGCCACGTGCTTTGCGCTTTTGCGCCAAGCGAAAGGCAAACCGGTGAAGTTTTTCTGTGGTTGTACGCGTGATGCGCAATGTATCGCGTACTTCTTCATCGCCAATCACTTCGCTGCGGTTATGGACCGCTGCAGAATAGAACAAACCTTCGGTCGACTCGCGTAGGATGATCATATCGATCTTAGCCGCACGCGGATCGGCAAGACGTTGCGGCGCGTTTGGGTAGGCCTTTACAGGGCGCACACCTGCGTAAAGCCCATAGCGGTCACGCAAGCGCAAATGTGGGGAAATCTCGGTGCCGTCGTCGTGCCGCACCGACGGCAGGCCAATCGCCCCAAGGAAAATGGCATCGGCTTTGCCTACGGCCTCTTCGCCGCCCGGTTCGATATCAAGCCCCGTCTTTGCAAAATATCCAGCGCCTGCCAGCGTCTCTTCGATCGCGAAGCCGCATGTGCCAATTTTTGCACAGGCCGCAGTCGCGACCTCCATAGCGGCCTCGGATACATCGATTCCGATGCCGTCCCCTTTGATCAATGCGACGCGCGCAAGCTGTGTCATCGTGTTTTCCAGTTATTTTGGAGTTACATTAAAAAGGTTTGATCGGACCTTTGTCCAATCGCCAAGCGAACCCAGACGTTTCAAAAGCGGGAAAATGCTGGGTCACGAGCGGATCATGGCCCGGGATAACCCGCTCTTTTGATCCTGCAAGCGCTTGGATGGTATCATAGCCCGCCAACATAGGTTCCACATCAACAACGATTGGGAAGGGTTTGCGCGCGATGAAGTTTTCATAATAATGCGAGGCATCAGAGGCGAGGCAAAGCGGTCCGTTCTCGGTTTCAACCTCCACGACTTGAAGGCCGCGTGAATGTCCGCCGACACAATGCACACGAACGCCGTCTGCCACCTGCCCAGTGCCATCATGGAACACGACGCGCCCTGCATAGACGTGGCGGACCATGTCGCAGATATGATTGGCTGAGAACGGCATCTGAAGCGCTGCGTGGCACATGCAAGGGCCTGTCGCATAGGCCATTTCGGCCGCCTGCAAATGAAACGTCGCATTCGGGTAGCGATCCAATCCGCCGGCATGGTCATAATGCAAATGGGTGATGATTACCGTATCCACGCTCTCGGCATCAACGCCCACAACTTCAATCGCCTTGGCCGGATCACGAAGGATCGGCCGGTCGCGCTGCACCCCTTCGCTGGCATCATAACCTGTATCAACGACGACCTTACGGTGCCCGTTATCGAGCACCCAAACAAAGTAGTCCATCGCGTGAGGCATCTCTGGCGCTACGTCCATGATAAAGCTGTCCGCACGCGTTCGCGTGTTCCGCTCCGCGTATTTCACGCAATAGACTTGCCATTTATCGCTCATCAGGTTTTCCTTCTCAGGCACGATGCACCACACACTACGCATGCACTGCGCGAATACAAACTGTAATCAGCGAGCGGCCCCTATGAACAAGAAACTCTCGGTTGCGGTGATTGGCTTGGGCTATTTCAGCCAGTTTCATTTGAAAGCTTGGCGTGAGCTGGACAGCGTTAAGCGCATTCACGTGACCGATCTCGATCAAGAGCGCGTGCGTTGGGCCGAAAACAGCTTTGATGCGGTAGGCCACAGCGACGTGGATACCTTATTTCACGGTGCCGCTGTTGATGTTGTCGATATCATCGCCCCGCCTTCAGCACATCTTGAGCTGATCCGCAAAGTCGCCCATGCGAACCGCACGATTATTTGCCAAAAACCTTTTTGCACATCGATTGAAGAGGCCGAAAAAGCCATCGCCCTAGCAGAGGCTCATGGCGCGCGCCTCGTTATTCATGAAAACTTTCGCTTCCAGCCGTGGTATCGCGCGATCAAGACAATTCTGGACGACGGTCAGCTAGGCCAAATCTACCAGTGCCGTTTCGCGCTGCGCCCTGGTGATGGGCAAGGCGCTGATGCCTATCTTGCGAGACAGCCAAGTTTTCGGGGCATGCCTCGTTTCTTGGTAC
>NZ_JBDWVM010000473.1:0-14930 GCF_039984035.1 Planktotalea sp.
CGTGCTGTGCTACATCTTATTCGCAAACGTGCTTTGCTGCTCTCGCCGCTCGCCGATAGCCTACAAACCGTCGCCGCAACTGCGCGTGAATGTCTGAACTGCGGCAATGTTGGCACCGCCGATATCTGCGATATTTGCGAAAGCGAAAGCCGCGCGAACGGTATTCTCTGTGTTGTTGAAGATGTATCCGATCTTTGGGCGATGGAACGGTCCAACGTTTTCAAAGGGCGCTATCATGTCCTTGGCGGCACGCTATCTGCCCTTGATGCCATCGGCCCTGAGGAGCTGCGCATTCCACGCCTGATTGATCGTGTCACAAGCGAGAACATCACAGAAGTCATCTTGGCGCTCAATGCCACCATCGATGGGCAGACGACGGCACACTATATCGTCGATCTCCTCGAAAACCGCGTGACGCTGACATCATTGGCCCAAGGTGTGCCCATTGGCGGGGAGCTGGACTACCTCGATGATGGAACGATTACTGCCGCAATGAACGCGCGCAAACCGATATAAACCACCAAGACTTCCAACGTATTAGAATATTAGGATCATTCAAATGATACCTCGGATAGACGCAGCCGCGTTGATCAACCCGCAACACCCAGATCACCAAACCGCAAAAGACGCTGCCCGCATCGGTGCAACAGACGTCGGGTTTTTAACGGTATACAACACCCCAATTTCCCCAGATTCTGTCAGCCATGTCATTGAGCTGTATCGCGCGTTCTTCCATCTTCCGAGCGCGCAGAAAGAGACCTACGACATGTCTAAGACTGGCTCAAATCGGGGATGGGGCGGCGCCCAATCCGAGCAAGTCGATCCAGATGCGAACCCAGACTACAAACAAGTCTTCGATTGCGGTGTTGAACTCGATCCAGACGATCCAATCAACAAGCTTAAGCTTCCGGCTTATGCGCCCAATATTTGGCCCGAGGTGCCCGAAGGTTTCTCCAAAGCTTTGCAACACTACTATCGTGAAACAACAGATTTTGCTCTCGACCTTCTTTGCGTTGTCGCAGATGCAGCAGATGCAAATGGCGACTACTTTCGCGACAAATTCAGCCGCCCTATGGCGCTCTTGAGAGGCAATTATTATCCGGAACGACCTGCTTGGGCCACAGCAAAAGACTTTGGCATCGCAACGCACACTGACTACGGTTGCTTGACCTTGCTAGCCACCGATGGATCACCCGGACTAGAGGTGCGCAAACGCGGCGGTGGCTGGACTCCAGTGCAAGCGCCCATTGGCGAATTCGTGATCAACTTTGGAGAAATGTTGGAATTCTGGACAGGCGGAAAAATCAAAGCAACGCCCCATCGTGTTCTTGGGCCGAAACATGAACGTATTTCTGTGCCGTTGTTCTTCAATCCGAACCACGACACCGTCGTATCACCTGACGCCGATGCGCCAGTCTTAGCGAATGATCATTTGCAACGACGCTTTGACGAAACCTATGTCCATCTTCAGGCAAAAACGGCCTAAACCCCTCCACGAAAAAAGTCCGGCGCATTCGCATGTACCGGACCCTATCTTCAAACAGACTGCAGAGACTTATTTGCTGTCTTCATCTTCCGCAGCATCATCACCTGGGAGGTTAAAGAAGCTATCAGCATCCAAGATATCGCCAGTTTCTTCTTCTGCTTCTTCTGGTGCATCGCCCAGCGTAAAGGCTTCAAGACCCTCAATCGCTGTCGGAATCTTCGGCTCAGCTTCCATGCCAAGAGATTGCTCGGTGCTCACCAGCTTGCGACGCTCATCATCGCTCATCACTTCGCCATCAGCGGCCTTCTTCGCAGCCGCTTTTTGAACGGCAGCATCCAGCTCGGATTGCTTACATAAACCCAACGCGACCGGATCAATCGGTTGGATGTTTGCGATGTTCCAGTGCGTGCGCTCACGGATCGCTTGGATCGTCGGCTTAGTTGTACCAACCAATTTACCAACCTGACCGTCGGACAATTCCGGGTGGAACTTCACCAGCCACAAGATAGACGCCGGACGATCCTGACGCTTGGACAGCGGAGTGTAACGCGGACCACGGCGCTTTTCTTCGCCCTGCGCAGCTGCGTTAAACTTGAGCTTCAGCTTATGCATGATGTTGTCTTGCGCTGCGTCAATCTCTTCTTGCGTCAACTGGTTGTTCGCAACAGGATCAAATCCCTTAACGCCAGCGGCAACATCGCCGTCAGCGATGCCTTGAACTTCCAGCTCATGCATTTCCACGAAATCAGCGATCTGCTTGAAGCTAATCGTCGTATTATCAACCAGCCAAACGGCGGTCGCTTTTGCCATAATCGGTTTGGCCATCGAAACTCTCCTTCAAACAAGCCTATCTCGTCGCCAGAAAACTGACGGCACCTTTTTGAGGGGTGCGGGTTACCATTGTAGGGGAACTTAAGGCGTATATAGTGCCGATTGAGCAAAGAGGGAAGAGGCAATGCGTAAACTGGTTCTGGCACTGTTAATGATGGCGAGCAGCTTGCGCGCGGAAGGTGAAAAAGCTGGCGAATTTGACTATTACGTCCTCGCCCTCAGCTGGACCCCGACATGGTGCGCACTCGAGGGCGATGCACGAGACTCAGAGCAATGCGATGCCTCAAAAGACTTCGGTTGGACCCTACATGGCCTCTGGCCGCAATTTCATCAGGGCTGGCCAAGCTACTGTAATACAATTGAGCGGCAACCTTCTCGCAGCATGACCAATGCAATGAGCGACATTATGGGCACCAGCGGTCTTGCGTGGCATCAATGGAAGAAACACGGCACCTGCACAGGCCTTAGCGCATCTGCTTACTACGAACTGTCACGCAAAGCTTACGCGAGCATTAATCGTCCTGCTGTTTTCCGCAAATTGGACAAGCCCGTAAAAGTCCCTGCGAAAGTCGTCGAGGAAGCTTTCCTTAAAGAAAACCCAACTCTCAAAGCAAACACTCTTACGATCACTTGCAAACAGGGCCGCATCCAAGAAGCGCGCGTTTGTCTTTCGAAAGACCTAGAACCCGTGCCGTGCGGACGCGACACAATCAAGGATTGCTCTATGAACAACGCCCTTTTCGATCCAGTCCGTTAACCCCGTATTAAGGTTAACGGCCCCTTTCATCTTTCTAAATAAACTTCCCGCGGAGCGTCCCGAAGTTTCAACCGCCACTGACGTTCAAAACGATCTTACCAATGTGCCCACTGCCTTCCATCCGCGTGTGCGCATCGGCAGCATTTGCCAGAGCAAACTCGCTGTCCATCACCGGACCTAAACGACCAGCCTCTAAAAGCGGCCAAATCTGCTCGCGCAAAGCATCCGCAATCCGCGCTTTTGCCAGATCGCTCTGAGGGCGCAAAGTAGACCCAGTGATCGTCAAACGTTTCATCATCATCAGCGCAAAGTTCAGCTCGATCTTTGGACCTTGCAAGAACGCGATCTGCACAAGACGTCCGTCATTTGCCAAAGTTTTCACGTTGCGTGGCAAGTATTCGCCACCAACCATATCCAAAATCAGATCAGCCCCACCTTCGGCCTTGAGAACCTCAACAAAATCCTCATAGCGATAGTTGATAGCCCGCTCTGCACCCAACTTAACGCAAGCCGCACATTTTTCGTCGCTGCCTGCCGTCGTAAATACCCGCGCGCCAAAGAGCTTGCCGAGTTGAATAGCGGTCGTACCAATGCCTGACGATCCACCATGCACGAGGAACACTTCACCCGCTTGCAAATCACCGCGCTGAAACACGTTGGAAAAGACGGTGAAATAAGTCTCTGGCAAGCAAGCCGCTTCTTTCAAACTCATGCTTTTGGGGATCGGCAAGCAATGCGCGGCAGGGGTTGCAACATACTCGGCATAACCACCACCCGGCAAAAGCGCACAGACTTGATCGCCAACGGCCCAATCTGTCACACCAGCACCAACCGCAACGATCTCACCTGACGCCTCAAGCCCCGGCAAATCGCTGGCTGTGGGGGGCGGCGCATAAGACCCTGCACGCTGGAGCGCATCGGGGCGATTTACCCCAGCATAAGCAACTTTCATGACAACATCGCTATGACCCGCTTCTGGCATCGGACGTTCGCAGATTTGCAAAACTTCTGGGCCACCGGCTTGGGTGATTTCTACTGCGCGCATCGGCAATTCCTTTAAGTATGTTTTGTATCGGTGGGATCTGACCAATGACCCGGCAGGTCATCACGAACGCCTTCTGGCGGTGCTTTCAACAGACTCAACGCCCATTTCGGTCCAGCAAGCAACGGCTTAAACAATGGTGACGCATCCAACTGCGCTTTGAATTTCTCAAATTGCATGACGTTTTCGATTCGCCGATCAAGGAACGCCCATGTGTCTGCATAATCTTCTGATTGATCACCAAGCCAAAACAAAACTGTTGCGCTGTAAACGGCGCTTAAGGTCGTGCGCTTCGTATACCAATTTGCATCGCGAGAGGTATCGTCCAAAGCACGCCAAATCGCATCGCTTGTCCCCCAGACCAACTTTGCGCCGTCAGCCGCATTTTGTGGCAAAGCAAAGAGCGTACTCCCTCTTTGCACGGCTTCTTTGTCGCTCACAGCCTCCAGTCGAAACCGCACTAAAGCGGCGATTTTCTCAGAGTATCGCAAGTTACTGAGGTCTTCGCTCGCAAATCTCTCAAGCATCAAGCGATCCCCGCGCTGATGATAAGCGATTGCAAGATCAACGCCACCGCGTGGGCAGCAGGCGCGCGCAAACTCGGGCTCTAGTCCAGTATCCTGCACTGCTGCAGCAAACGTCGCATCGCCCCAACCATCAAAAACCACATGGTTCAATGCTGCATCCAAAAGTTGCTCTTTGGCGCTGTCAAATTGATGTGTCATCGACGTCCTTTCCAAACTTACCCAATACTAGACAAGAAAGAGCGGCTTTGCTATACGGCGGCTTCCTGCAAATCCTTGCAACTTCAAACTAGAAAGGTGGTGAAAACCACATGCAGGTTAGTGTTCGTGACAACAATGTCGATCAGGCGCTTCGTGCCCTGAAGAAAAAGCTCCAGCGTGAAGGCGTTTTTCGTGAAATGAAGCTCAAGCAACATTTCGAGAAACCGTCCGAGAAAAAAGCACGCGAGAAGGCTGAAGCGATCCGCCGTGCCCGTAAATTGGCGCGTAAGAAGCTCCAGCGCGAAGGGATGCTCTAAGCACCTCTTCAAGAGCTAGAATGCTTTTGAATTTGACCCTCCGTAGCTTTGGCTTCGGGGGGTTTCTTTTTGCGTAGCGTTAGGCCGCCAAGACACAACCCTTACACATGCGCTTTCAGAGACGGCAAAAACTCGCAAAGAACAGGAAAGTTCTTTACACAAACACCTAAGAACTTGATGCTATAGACCGATTAGGACCAGTTCGTTTGTTTTGGGAGGCAATTATGTTTAATCAAATGCTTAAGACCACCATATTACTTTCAACGCCAATACTCGTTGCCGCTTGCCAAAGCTCTTCGAGCGTAAGCCCAACGCCAACGCCCGTTGCAATGCTAGCGACACAGGGAAGTATCGCTCAGAGCATCAGTGATGTAACTTCGAGCCAAATTCTCGCAGCAGCGAATGGCCCCGTGGATTGGTCAGGACAAAACGGCCCTTTCCCAACAACGATTTCCGGAGGTGATGGTTTCCAAGCCGATCCAACCAACGATGCGTCTTTTGGAACCTTGATCAATGCCGTTCGCACCGCATCGGGTGCAGCGCCGCTGACGTATAACGCGCAACTTGACTCAGCGGCCCAAGCACATTCCCAAGACATGGTTGATAACGGCTATTTTTCGCATATCGGACAAAATGGGTCGACACCAACATCACGCGCCCGGGCCGCTGGTTATGCAACAGGTCTCGTTGGCGAAAATATTGCGCAAGGCCAAGCCAATGAAAACTTGGCGATTAATGGTTGGATTTCGTCCCCTGGTCATCAAGACAACAACGTCAATCCCAATTACCAATCCTTCGGGTTAGGACGCGCAGGAACAGGCTCAAGCACCACTTGGACCCTCATGTTTGGCACTGAATAGATTTGCAAAAAAGAAATCGTAAAGGACTGTTGTACTCTTGCTCAGGACGCGATCTTTAACCGGTACTGCCCCGGTGTTAGCCCCATGTGTTCTTTGAAACGCCGGATGAAATGGCTTTGGCTGGAAAACCCGCAGGCCAGCGCGACTTGCGTCATGGGTTCACGCGCCAGAAGCTCTTTTGCGCGCGCGACACGAAGTTTTGTCACCCAATTGTGCGGTGTCATACCGTAGGTTTCGCTGAACATGCGGTGGAAATGATGCTCTGATAGGCCCGCCAACTGAGCAAGATCACCCAGTCGAATGTCATCGCTCAGATGACTGTCGATCCAATCATTCACCTTCCGCGCAACGCGGGCAGACAAACCACCGCGTAGCAGCACAGGTTTGTCACCGAGGCCTGCGACCATATCCGAGAACCCAACATCCGCCGCGAGCGTATCGCCGCGCAACGCGGCCTGCGCCATCGCGCGCAAGGGTCGCTCAAGCGCGCCGGGTTCTGCAAAGGTCCGCTCGTCTATATCCAAGCAACGCGCATCTTGATCATGGGTGTGCGCATAGGCACCGCGCAAGACATCATTCGCCACATAGAGATGCACAAACTGAAAGGTCTCGGTAATCTGCCACTCTGACGAATGTCCCTCTGGAAAGACACAGAGCGTGCCTGGAACACCAGACTTCAAACCATGATCAACGCGCCGCGTTCCGCTTCCCCCATTCAGATAGAGGCTAAAAACATGCCCGCTCGTCGCATTATATTCGATTTCGTCGTGACTGTTCTGCCAAACCGCCAATTGACGCCCCTTCCCGAGCGAAAGGCTCGCTAATCGCGTCGTGCGATGTGAGGCGGATAAAAAATCATCAATACGACGGGTCATGTTCAAGCTCCTTGAAGGTACACTACGCCCATCACAGCCCGTGTCACGGGCAGGGCGCGTGAAAACCGCAAGATCGTGCAATCCAACGCAGATTAATTGCCCTAGTCAGCCCTTAACACGAGGATGACATGATCAATTTTTCACTATTCGTCGCTACAGTCTTGATCTGGGGCACAACTTGGATCGCAATCGCTTGGCAGATCGGCCCCATCGGCATTGTGCTCTCGGTGTTCTATCGTTTTGCGCTCGCCTTTGTGGTCTTCATAATCGGCTTGGCTGCACTAGGACGGCTATCCCTTCCGTCACAATGGCGCTTTGTCGTTCTACAAGCGCTTTGCCTATTCAGCTTTAATTTCCTTTGCTTTTACAAAGCGACGTCTTTGATGCCGTCTGGCCTAGTTTCCGTGATCTTTTCCTTGGCAACGATCTTCAACGCGATCAATGCGCGCCTCATCTTCGGAGAACGCGTTCAATCAAGAACCGTCCTTGCGGGGATCATCGGTGCGTTGGGTCTTGTTTTGTTGTTCTGGCACGACGTCACTGTTTCGCTCGACCTCGATGTAGTGCAGGGCATTGGCTGGGCCGCACTTGGAACGATGTTTTTCTCGCTCGGCAATATGATGTCGCGCAAGAACACTGCACATGGCGTCACACCCGTCATTGCAAATGCATGGGGCATGGGAATTGGCGCATTGGTTTTGCTGGGCGTGGCGTCATTGAGCGGCGCAGACTTCATTCTCCCCAATACCCAAAGTTATATCCTCGCGCTGCTATACCTATCCGTTATCGGATCGGTGGTTGGGTTTAGCACCTATCTCATCATGGTTGCGCGCTTAGGCTCGGACAAAGCAGCCTACGCCACCGTACTCTTCCCCATCGTCGCCTTGGCCCTCTCGACGATTTACGAGGGATACGAATGGTACGGCACGTCTTTCGCGGGACTGGGACTTACGATTCTTGGCAATCTGGTGATGTTTAGCAGGATCAAGCCTGCTTGAGGATGATCGCAAGATCCATAACGTTGGTACCCGTCGGTCCCGTCACAACTTGATTGCCGGTCTTTGCAAGAAACGTCGCTGAGTCGGCTTGCTGTAACGCATCATCGGCGCCTTCGGCAACATCAAACGACAGGCAGTCGAAAAATCCACCGGCCGCATTGGTTGGACCATCAGACCCATCCGTGCCAGCCACCAATCCAGTGATCCCTGATGCACCGCGAAACCGCTTCGCAAGTTCAAGTGCAAGCGCTTGATTACGCCCGCCTTGCCCTGGGTTTTCAGGCAGAATGACGGTTGGTTCTCCGCCATAGATATAAATCCCTGCAGGCCCATTCTGAACCTCGCGCGCAATGAGATCAGCTACTGTACTCACGCGGTCATATAGGTTTTCTTGGCTACTCACGATTTCCAAATTGGCTTCATCCGCTGCTTGAACAACAGCCGAACGCGCCAGCGCGTTTGAAGCAACGATATGACTCGAATAATCGAATGAAGGCGATTGAGGGGCCGCTCCAATACCCGAACCAATCACGCCAACGCCGTCACCGCAGACATCCGAGATAACAAGTGTGGTGACATTTAGTCCCTGAAACTCTTCCAGGAGAAGCCCGTCTTTAATGGCAGATATCTGTTTCCGACGGCGATTGATCTCAGCGATGTCCGACCCGTCACCAAGCGCCGCTAAATTCAGCCTCTCCAGCTCATCAAAAGCAACGCCTTCCTTCAGATGTTCCACCAAAGACGACGCGCCGCCAGACACCAACATCAAAAGCTGCGCTTGATCGTTACACGACTTTACGAAATCAAGCACCTTTTGACCTGCACTCAAAGATGCTTGATCAGGAACAGGATGGCTTGCCTCAACGGCATCAACATTCTTGCCAAGTTGCGCAGTCCCTAAGTGATCGGTCTTTGTCACGATTACGCTTGGCACCGTGATTTGCCAGTCGTGGGGCAGTCCCCGAAACATCGCGAGCGCCGCTTTGCCGACTGCCAAGACATGGGTCGGCTTTCCCAAAAAATTGCCTTCAAGCCAAGATGCAACAGCTTGCTCGCCTTTGACGGCATTCACTCCACTTTGGAATAGGCTGCTCAACATGGCTCTTGTGGGATCGTGCATAGTTTCGTGTCCACTACCGTTATGTCTCATGGAGAAGAGGTTAAGCAGGTAGGACCATCGACGTAAATCGAATATTGATCAGTGCCGCAGTCAAGCGCGTCAAATTGGCTTTACGCAAAAATATAGAGGGGGGGGTTGGTGGAGCCTAGGAGGATCGAACTCCTGACCTCCTGCATGCCATGCAGGCGCTCTCCCAGCTGAGCTAAGGCCCCAAAATAGACGGCGTACATCTATTGCACGCGGGTCTAGGCAAGGATCGCGATGGGATCAAGTCAAAATACTGACCCCAACGCGTAAATTTTAGTTGTCGTCGTCGTTCGCAGCAACGTCGGCGATTTCGTCCAAGGACACTTCATCCTCGTCGTCATCATCCAAAACGTCATCGCCAAGATCCAGATCGACATCTTCGTCGTCGTCCAGAACCACTGCGTCGGCATCATCCAACTCAGCTTCTTTAGCTTTCTTCGTCGCGGCATCTTCGGCGTCAGCGGCGATCATCCGGCTTTTGCCGTTTTCCATCTCAATTGTCTCGCCGGTGTATGGGCTCACAATCGGGACTTTGTTTAGATCGTAAAATCGCTTACCCGTGGTTGGGCACAGGCGCTTGACGCCCCATTCTTCCTTGGGCATGGAAATTCCTCATGACTTAGTCTTTAGACGGTTCTGGGCAACTGCCATAACCTGTGAAGAGTGTCAAAGGCTTTGCGGCGATAATCCAGACTGAGGCGCATATGGGGCAGCATATTCTTTCCGGCAACCCTCCGGTAACGTTAATTTTAAGGAAATCCGCGCGGGCGCGACGAATTAGCCTGCGGATCAGTCAATTGGACGGACGGGTGACTTTGACCCTTCCCAAGAACGTGAGCGAATCCGAGGGAATCGCTTTTGCGCGCGAAAAAGAGGATTGGCTGCGTGGTCATCTCGCGCGAAGAGGTTCAGATCAGGACATTGCTTTGGGTGCAATTTTGCCCATTGAGGGCAGTGATCGCGAGATTGTTCAGGGAACAGGACGCCGCGTCCTTCTTGAACAAGATAGCCTCCGCATTCCGGGTGCACCTGAACAATTCGGAACGCGTGCGCAGGCCTTCCTAAAGCAAATGGCCCGCGACAAACTCGTCGCTGCGTCTGATCACTACGCCAATATTCTCGGAAAACCTTACAACCGCATCACGCTGCGCGACACGCGCTCGCGGTGGGGCTCTTGTAGCAGCGCCGGCGCGCTCATGTACTCTTGGCGTTTGATCCTGTGTCCACCCGAAGTATTGAACTATGTCGCCGCGCACGAAGTCGCGCATTTGGCCGAAATGAACCACAGCCAAGCCTTTTGGGATACGGTAACTGAAATTCACGGACCCTACGCAAGCCCACGCAACTGGTTGCGTCAAAATGGAAGCAGTCTGCATTCCTACAAGTTCTAGCGCTTTGATCTTGACCGCCTTAGCGTTTGTGATCACAACCAAGCCATGTTGATCAATCCACGCCCCAACGCTGATACATCTGCCGCTGCGCATGACCGCGTTTATCGCACTATACGTTCACGTATTATGTACGGCGATATTGCACCCGGCCAATCAATGACTTTGCGGGGCATTGGCGAAGAATTCGAAGTGTCCATGACCCCCGCACGCGAAGCGATCCGACGCTTGGTCGCGGAAGGGGCGCTGTCCATGTCAAGCTCTGGGCGTGTTTCGACGCCAGAACTCAGCAGTGAGCGAATTGAAGAACTGGCCGCACTGCGCGCGTTAATCGAGGTCGAACTGGCAAGCCGCGCGCTGCCGCGGGCGCACATGGCCTTGATTGAAAGACTTCAGGCCATCAACACCTCTATCCCTGAGCACATCGCACGCCAAGACGCTGTCGCCTACATTCGCACGAACCTCGAATTTCATCGCTCCCTATATTTGCGCGCGCAAGCCCCTGCCATGCTCGCCATGGCAGAACAGGTTTGGCTGCAATTAGGGCCAACAATGCGAGTGCTTTACGGGCGTTTGCAGCACAAGGAACCGCCGCATTTTCACCGTGCCCTTATCGCTGCGCTGCAAGCGGGTGATGAACCGGGCCTCAGGCTCGCGGTGCGCTCTGATGTAACGCAAGGCTTGAAAATGTCTGTGCGCTAGGCACGTTTAATTCGTGGAAATAACCACGGCTTCAACACGCCTATTTGCATCGCGCCCAGCCACAGTCAGATTGCTCGCGATGGGCGACAGATACCCGACACCTTCCGCCGAAAGCTGACTTGCCAAAACGCCGTGCTCTTCAATCAAACGAGTCCTTACAGACGCAGCTCGACGCTTTGAGAGAGCAATATTCCCCTCAAGGCTACCTTCGGCGTCAGTATGACCAACCAACGCAATTTTGCGTTCTCCATTGCTCGACAAATAAGCTGCCAAATTACCGAGCGACGCAAATGGCCCCTCGCCCAGTTGGGAGGATCCGGTTTTGAATTCAAGATCATTGAGGATGACATGGCCACCGACATCGAGCTGTTTGCTCACACTTTGAAACCCCTGCAAAACAGGCACTGTTTCACCGACTTGAGTGCTAGCAAGGATTTCATCGCCCTTAGAAACATTGATGGCGTTTCGTTGATCCACTGCTACTTGGATCACTTGGATATAAGACGCGGCAGCACTGCGAGAAATCAGGAGAGAAATCGCCGTTTTCGGTGCGTCAACGTCCCCTTCGACGGCCGAAATGAACCTAAAATCATCCAAATTAACATACATATCCGGTGCGTTGATGACATCTGTGCCAAAGCGAAAATCAAAGCCACCACACACGCGATCAGCGCATTCGAACAGCAAGGTAAAACCGCTCGATTTTAATTCATCGCGCAGCGGCTGCAGCAACTGCAACGGCGTTACGCCCCCACCTTCAATGCGCCATGCCTGACGCGTAATGAAGCCTTCAAACTTTCGAGCAGGAATTTCCGCACCATCGAAATTGGCAATCGGCAATGCATAACTATCCACACCAAGGTCTTGCCCTGCTGTTTGCCGCGCAGATGCAGGCAATGTCAGCTCGACCGCATTGGCGCAAACTGGCAACAGCGCCAGCAATACAAAACTAATAAGACGCATGATCATCTGTGTTGCGAATGATATTCATCGTTGGGACGCATGTCTGTCGCGCTCGCGACACGGTTGGACATGTTGTAGAACGCAGTCACATTGGCGATGTCCCAAATATCGCGATCCGTAAATCCAACATCCCGCAACGCTTGGCGATTGGCCTCTTCGACCGAATGGCTTTCTTTGGTGACATGCTCTGCAAACAGCAGCATCGCGCGATGGCGCGCGTTCAGATCAGCGGCGCGCCAATTCATCACCAGCATTTCACCCAACTTAGGATCACCAGACAACTGACGCACGGCAGCGCCATGGGCCGTCAAACAATAGAAACACTTGTTTATGGAAGAGGTTACAACAGCAATCATCTCGCGCTCTAATTTGCTCAGCCCGCTGTCTGCGAGCATCAGGTCGTTATAGAGCGCTGTAAAAGCGTTGAGCTTGTCGATATCGAACGCATGCGCTTGCAAGACATTGGGGATCATACCCAGCTTGTCTTGGCAAATATCAAAGTACTTTTGCGTCGGCGCGGGGAGCGGATCAACCATCGGTAAATCAAGTGCTGTAGGTTTGCTCATATCTATTGTCCTTCAATCGATCTTGACGCGGTAATGATACCCACCAATGAGCGTCATCCCAAGGGAGGTGTAAAGCGCATTCGCTGCGTCATTTCCTTTGGTGCAGATCACAGACATATCTGTCGCGCCATGATCCTGCGCCCAAAATGCAGCGCGGCGCATCATCCATTTACCAACGCCTTTACCGCGCTGATGCGCTAATATTTCCAGCGCATGCACCATAGCTATGCCTTCATGGATCGCGGCGTACCCGGTACCGCCCGGTTTTTCATTCCAGCGTGAGAAAAGTCCTGTTTTTACGCAATTAGAGCGTTCCATTACGTTGACCCGCGCTTCAGTGATGCCGCCCTTGGCCCAGATATCCCGCATGATTTGCAGCGGTTCCCAAATGCTAAAGGCGGTGACACGCGGAATTTCCACATCGGTCAAAACATTGATTGGGCACGCGTAGACGTTCACGGGGTCCTTAATTTGATAGCCTTGGCTTTCGAGCATATCATCCAGTTCGGTTTCGCCTTCGCGCACCATAAACAATGCGTCTTGGCCAAGTGAGCGCATCGCGCGCTCTGCCAGATCAAGATCGGCTAACCCGAACGTACCCTGAACGGTTGCAGCGGAGGTGCGCTGACCACCGCCTTGCCCGTCACGGATTGTCCAAGGGCCAACTTGCGTTTCGACCGCAGCAGGCCACGTTTGTGCACACACATCGTAGAGCGTTTCGATTGATGGCAAGGCGTTCAAACGTCCATTTCCTTTGCCAAGCGCTCAATCGCGGCATCGATTTGCGCGCTATCATGACCGCGCATCACAATGTTTGATCCGTAAATGCCGTCCTTTTGAAACGGGTAAGAGCCAATCGAAAGATCAGGATAGTCATCTGCCAGTTTACCAAGGGGGCCTGCGATATCGCCTTCGCCCCGCTGAATGCGCAAGCTCTTGCTCAAGAGTGGTGCGCCACCCGTCAACGTTGGCATCACGCTCGCAACCATCGCACAGAAGACTGAAGGCACGCCCGCCATGACATGCACGTTCTCAATTGTGAAACCTGGCGCGATAGACACGGGATTATCGATCAGAGTTGCGGGCGCGGGAATGCGCGCCATGCGCAGACGTGCCTCATTCAATTCGCTGCCTTGACGTTTGTAATGAGCCGCTAACAGATCACGCGCATCATCGCGCACATCGATACTCGCGCCGAAAGCTTCAGCAATACAATCTGCCGTGATGTCATCATGGGTCGGGCCAATGCCACCGCTGGTGAAGACATGATCAAATCCACTTGATAGTGCACGCACTGCCGAAACGATGGCTGGGGCGTCATCGCTCACCACGCGCACCTCTTTTAGATCAATCCCATGCGAGGTTAGCACACCCGCCAAATGATACATGTTCGCGTCGCGCGTGCGCCCTGAGAGGATTTCATCACCGATCACCAACATAGCGGCTGTGGGGTTGCTCATTCTCGGTGCTCCTTGATGCATGTTCCGCTTCGATATAGGCCTAACGCCATGCGCTTTCAAACTGATCTCATCCCTGCCCGCCTTATTCGCCGCTATAAACGCTTTCTTGCCGATGCACGCCTCGAAGATGGGCGCGAGATCACGGCCCATTGTGCCAACCCCGGTTCAATGATGGGACTGGCCGAAGAAGGCATGAAAATCTGGCTGGAGCCGAATGATGATCCCAAGAAAAAGCTGAAATATGGCTGGCGGTTGGTGGATCATGAGAACGGGCATTTCACTGGCGTCGATACTTCTGTGCCAAACCGTGCCTTGAAAGCGGCGCTTGAAGCACGCGAGGTCGCAGGTCTTGGCGAATATGACGTGGTTCGGCCAGAGGTGAAATACGGCGAGAACAGCCGGATTGATTTTCTGCTGCAAGGTGGCGGGCCAGATACCTATGTCGAAGTGAAAAGCGTCACGCTTTCACGCCAGGCAGGGCTTGCTGAGTTTCCCGACAGCGTGACGAAACGTGGCGCGAAACATCTGGCCGAGCTTGCGAACATGCGAGCATTGGGGCAGCGCGCCGTAATGCTTTATCTCGTGCAAAGAACCGATTGCACCAAGATGACATTGGCGAGTGACATTGATCCAGCCTATGCCAAAGCCTTCATTGAAGCGCGAAAATCAGGCGTCGAAGTGATCTGCATGGGTACGCGTATTTCTCCAACAGGTGTTCAGGTCGGCGAGACTTTGGAATTTATCGACTAACAAAGTCGATAAAGCGGACGCGGAGGCACCTTTAGTATCTATCTGTCCCATGCCGCACGATTT
>NZ_JBDWVM010000474.1:0-50114 GCF_039984035.1 Planktotalea sp.
CAAACGATCCAGAATATGCGTGCTCGTGATGTAGTTCATATCAAATGGCGGGTCTTGGCGTAGCCAGATCACATCCATTTCAGATAGATCGACATGGCGTTCAGGGCCAAGAAGGGCGTGTTCGCCTTGAATACGCTGCACCGTGAAATCATGGCCGCGCGCGGTCACGCGTCCTTCTTCATAGGCCAGCATATCCGGCGCGTAATAAAAAAGCTCATGGCCGCGCGCTTGCGCCTCTTCGGCCAAACGAAATGAGCTGTCCGCGTCAATGTTGACGTCCTCTATCGGGTCCATCTGGAATGCGATTTTCATGCACGGTCCTTTTTATTCTGCCCAACTTACATGGCGCAGCCTAGCTGCGGGTGCAATGGGCAGGCTATCAAAAGGCGGCGATAGCGTTCTCACAAATATGTATACGGCCCTGTCCATCAACAAATGCAGCGTCGATGCGCATCGGGGTGAGCGCGCCATTTGGCAATTGTGCGATGTATTCTTCGGCAGCAAGACACAGGCGTTGTTGCTGACGTTGTGAAATGCGATGGGCCGCGTCTTGCAAGCGACGCGCCTTTTTTACTTCAACGAAAATGATGTCGCCTTTCGCGGCAGCAAAAATCAGATCGATTTCGCCGGCCTTTCCGCGCCATCGACTTTCGCGCAAAATATGTCCTTGTTGCTCGTAGCGTGCTGCAACCTGCGTTTCGGCGCTTTGGCCCGAAAGATACGCGAGTTGTCCAGCAAGCTGTTTATTCATCAGAGCGATCTAATCCCAAGGCCATTTGATACACTTTGCGCCGCGCCATCCCGTGCGCACCCGCAACAAGTTCAGACGCATCTTTGACGGTCATCCGCGTCAGCGCCTCTCTCAGCTCTGCTTCTATGTCAGAGGTGTTAACAGAAACTTTCCCGGCGCGATCAATCACAACGACAATCTCACCCTTGGGCGGCGCTTCTTTCACGGAGGTCAGTATTTCAGACAAAGTTCCGCGCCGAATTTCTTCGAATTTCTTGGTCAATTCGCGGCACATTGCAGCTGGACGATCCCCTAAAACACCCTGCGCATCTTTCAACATGGCGCCGACGCGTTTGGGTGATTCGTAGAAAACCAGTGTCGCAGGCACTTCTTTCAGTGCCTCAATCGCGGAAATTCGCGCATTTTTCGTGCTTGGCAAAAAGCCCGCGAACAAAAATTTATCGGTGGGCAAACCGGCTAAAGTGAGCGCGGTCGCGATCGCTGTTGGTCCCGGCGCAGAGGTAACAAGATACCCTTCTGCTGCCGCCTCTTTGGAGAGGTCATAACCCGGATCGGCAATCATCGGTGTGCCCGCTTCGCTGGCATAGGCGACAGAGCAGCCTTCAGCCAAGTATTGCATTAATTTTGGCCTTGTTCGGCCCCCATTATGGTCATGATAAGAGAGCAATCTTCGCTCGCCTAAAGCAATGCCGTGGATGTCCATGAGGCGACGCAAGGAACGGGTGTCTTCAGCTGCCAAAACGTCTGCGGACGCGAGGATATCAAGCGCGCGCAAGGTGATGTCACGGGCTGTCCCGATGGGCGTGGCAACAAAGTATAAACCTGCCGCCAAATTGACTGTCTTTGCATTCACCTCTGGACCCGCCTTTCATGACGTTTATTATACCGCCTTGACCGACGGATCACTCACAGGCCGTCAATCAGGGGGTTTTTACTATGTTTGCTTTTTTGTCTTCGGCCCGCAAGGTGCTGACGCGCGGTGTTTTTGTTTCGGCGACCTTGGCTTTGGCTGCGTGTCAGCCGATTTCTATTGGCGGTATTGGTGGCGGCACCTCCGGCGGTGGATCAGGTCCGACAATCGATACATCTGTGCCTGTTCCAGTCGCGCTGCTTGTACCTAAATCGAACAAGAATGCCAGCTCAGTTGCAACATCGCTTGAAAACGCTGCGCGTTTGGCGATGGCTGATCTGACCAATGTGAAAATCGATCTACGCGTCTACGACACCGCAGGATCAACCGAACAAGCGGCATCGCTCGCTCAAAAAGCTGTGGCAGACGGTGCGAAGATTATTCTTGGCCCACTCTTTGCAGACGCGGCGAACGCTGCTGGCGTCGCAATCACGGGTCAAAATGTAAATGTCTTAAGCTTTTCGAACAACACATCGATCGCAGGCGGAAACGTTTTTGTGCTTGGGCCAACATTTGAAAACACCGCAGAACGTTTGATGAGCTTTGCAGCGCGCCAAGGCAAAACCAAAGTATTGATTGCACATCCAAACAACATCGAAGGACAGTTTGGCCGCAACGCAATTCAACAAGCCGCCACACGCAACGGGATTGCGGTAGCCTCCGTAAACGACTTTGAATTCAGCCAGCCAGGCGTTGTTGCCGCCGTGCCGCAAATCAAATCAGCAATGGATAGCACCGGCGCCGATACGATTGTTTTGACATCTAACTCGGCTGGCGCTCTGCCGCTTCTTGGCCAAATGCTGCCAGAGGCCGGCGTAAACCCGGCTAATGTTCAGTACATGGGTCTTGCGCGCTGGGACGTTCCTGCACAAACGCTAGAATTACCCGGTCTTCAAAACGGTTGGTTCACTATGCCTGATCAAGGCACTGTGAAGAATTTTGAAGCACGTTACACGCAAGCCTACGGCAACGCGCCTCACCAATTGGCAGGGCTTGCATATGATGGTATTGCGGCAATCGGCGCACTTGTGGAAGCAGGCAATAGCAAAGCACTTACATCAAGCGCGCTGACGCAAGGCGCTGGGTTCCAAGGGGTCGCTGGCGCGTTCCGCTTGCGCCCGAACGGAACCAACGAACGTGCCCTTTCCGTGGCAATGGTTCGTGACAAACAGGTGGTAATAATTGACCCTGCACCAACAAAATTCGCAGGCGCAGGTTTCTGAGCCAAAACTTATTCTTACACGTCCTGCGCCGGATAATTTGATCCTATCGGCGCAGGACATTTTTGACGCCCCATCTGTCTTAGGTCTTATCGAGACAGAAATAGCAGATGCAAAAGATGCGATGGCCGTGCGCAAGATCACGGTTACGCACCTTCTTGCCGCGCGAAAATCTGGCATGGCTGCAATCGCACAAGCGTTGCGCGACAATCCGTATGCTGCGCGTCCAATGACGCGTTCATATACGTTCCTGACCGATTGCTTGGTTGAGGCAGCTTTTCTCGTCGCCTCGAAAATATTGCACCCACTGTCAAATCCGACGGAACAAGAGCGCATCGCCTTGATCGCGGTTGGTGGTTATGGACGGGGTGAAATGGCGCCGCAGTCCGACGTCGATTTGCTTTTTGTGACGCCCTACAAAGTGACCCCTTGGGCCGAGAGCGTTATTGAATCGATGCTCTATATCCTTTGGGATTTGCGCCTAAAGGTGGGCCATGCGAGCCGCACGATTCGTGACTGCATCCGGCTTGGTGGCGAAGATTTCACTATCCGAACCTCCATGTTGGAGCTTCGGTTCCTGACAGGCGAGCAATCTCTTTCTGACAGTTTAGAAGAGCAGCTTTGGGCAGAATTGTTTTCGGGGACGACACGCGAGTTCATCGAAGCAAAACTCGAAGAGCGCGAAATTCGACATGAAAAGCAAGGCGGCCAGCGTTATGTCGTAGAGCCGAACATCAAAGAGGGCAAAGGCGGTCTGCGCGATTTGCAATCTTTGTTCTGGATCGCAAAATATGTTCACGGTGTTCAGGATGTTGCCGAGCTGGTTTCAGTGAATGTCTTCACTGAAGAAGACCTCGCAACGTTTGAAGATGCTGAGTGTTTCCTATGGGCTGTACGGGGGCATTTGCACTTAATTGCTGGCCGACCGATGGAACAGCTAACGTTTGATCTACAAGTCGAAGTCGCATCGCAAATGGGCTATGTCGATGTGAACGGGCGCCGCGGCGTTGAAATCTTCATGCAAGATTATTTCCGTCATGCAACCGCTGTTGGTGATTTGACGCGGATATTCTTAACGAAACTTGAAGCCATTCACGCCAAAAGCGCTCCACTCTTAATGCGTATCTTCCGTCGCAAACCGCGTATGAAAGCACCCTACACGGTTGTTCATGGGCGTCTCACAATCGGCGATTCAGAAGCGTTTCTCAGCAGTGGGCTCAATATTCTCAAGCTCTTTGAAGAAGCGCTGCGCACTGGCCTTCTCCTGCATCCTGACGCAATGCTGCTGGTCAAAGCCAATCTACATTTGATCGACGACAAAATGCGCGAAACGCCTGAAGCGCGCCGCATATTCCTTGATCTCATGTTGAAACACGGCAACCCAGAACGCTCTCTTCGGCGCATGAACGAACTAGGCGTGCTGTCTGCATTCATTCCTGAGTTTGAGCCCATCGTCGCGATGATGCAGTTCAACATGTATCATCACTATACGGTTGATGAACACACGATCCAATGCATCAAGAACCTTGCCGAAATCGAACGGGGAGAGCTGGAAGAAGAGCTGCCGGTTTCGACAGAAATTCTGACCAAAGATATCAACCGCAGGGTTCTTTATGTCGCCATGTTGCTGCATGATATCGGCAAGGGCCGCCCTGAAGATCACTCAATCCTCGGCGCTAAAATCGTGCGCAAGGTTGCACCGCGTCTTGGTCTTAATAAAGCCGATACCGATACAGCCGAATGGCTGGTGCGCTATCACCTCTTGATGTCTGATATGGCCCAAAAACGCGATATCGCTGATCCCCGAACTGTGCGCGATTTCGCGAAAGCCGTTCAGAACGTTAAGCGCCTCGACCTTTTGACCGTCCTTACCGTTTGCGACATTCGCGGCGTTGGTCCTGATACGTGGAACAATTGGAAAGCCGTGCTCATCCGCGCGCTTTATCGCCAAACGCGTTACGCGTTGGAGAATGGTCTCGAAGACCTGAACCGCGAACAGCGTGGGGCAGATGCGAAACGTGCCTTGCGTGCAGCCCTGCCCGATTGGTCCAAGAAAGATCTCAAGACAGAAACATCGCGTCATTACCCGCCTTATTGGCAAGGTCTTCACGTTACAGCGCATGTCATTTTCGCGAACCTTCTACGCAGTATCGTAGACGATGAAATCTCTTTCGACATCCACCCCGACGAAGACCGTGACGCGACGCGCGTGTGTTTTGCCATGGCAGATCACCCGGGAATTTTCTCGCGCTTGTCAGGTGCCTTAGCTTTAGTCGGCGCGAATGTTGTCGACGCGCGAAGCTTCACATCCAACGACGGCTACGCAACTGCTGCTTTCTGGATTCAGGATGGCGAAGAAGGCCCTTATGAATCTGCGCGTATTCCACGCCTTAAGCAGATGATCGAAAAGACCCTAAGTGGCGAAGTCGTTGCAACAACTGCCATTGCTGGTCGTGACAAAATCAAGAAACGCGAACGTGCTTTCAAAGTTCCAACGCATATCACGTTCGACAACGAAGGTTCGGAAATCTACACGATCATCGAGGTTGATACACGCGACCGTCCAGGTTTGCTCCACGATCTTACGCGTTGTTTATCCAGTATGAACGTTTACATTTCCTCCGCCGTTATCGCGACTTACGGTGAACAGGTGGTCGATACGTTCTATGTAAAGGATATGTTCGGTCTGAAATTCCATGCTGAATCCAAACAACGTACATTAGAGGCCAAACTACGCGAGGCCATCACACAAGGCGCAAAGCGGGCGACTGAATCATGAGTGCGGCGCGGATGTTATCAGGGATCTTTACGGTCAGCGTCTGGACGCTACTCAGCCGCGTACTTGGTTTTGTACGCGATGCATTGATCTTGAACTACCTCGGAACTGGGCCCGCTTATCAGGCTTTTGTCGTCGCATTTCGCCTGCCAAACATGTTCCGCAAATTTTTCGCAGAAGGCGCCTTTAACCTCGCCTTTGTGCCAATGTTCTCGAAACGGCTCGAAGCGAACGAAGACCCCAACGGTTTCGCAAACGAGGCATTTGCAGGTCTCGCAACGATCTTGATCATTCTCACCATCATTGCTCAAGCGACCATGCCGTGGCTCATCTATGCACTTGCGAGCGGCTTTGCCGGTACGCCCACATTCGATCTTTCTGTTGAGTTCGGGCGCATTGCGTTTCCTTACATTCTATTCATCTCGCTTGCCGCGCTTGCGTCAGGCGTTTTGAATGCAACCAAGCGCTATACGGCTGCAGCGGCTGCGCCTGTTCTTTTGAATGTCTTACTCGTGTTGGCCGTTCTAGTTGCTGCCCGTACAGGCGCAGACATCGCCCGCGCGCTCGTCTGGATGATCCCACTCGCTGGCGTCGCGCAATTCGTACTGGTTTGGGTAGCTGCCCGAAATGCAGGGTTTACGCTCAAAATGCAGCGCCCCCGCTTCTCCAAAGATATGAAAACTCTGGTCAAAGTGGCAATTCCTGCCGCGATGACTGGCGGCGTGATGCAGATCAACCTTTTGGTTGGTCAACAAGTTGCAAGTCAATTTGACCGCGCTATTGGCTGGCTCTTTGCGGCTGATCGCCTTTACCAATTGCCCCTTGGGGTCGTTGGGATCGCAGTGGGAATTGTCCTTCTGCCTGATCTCGCCCGGCGTGTGCAAGCTGGTGATGTAAGCGGTGCGAAAGCTGCTTTTTCTCGCGCGAACGAAATCTCTTTGGCGCTCACGATTCCCGCTGCCGTTGCTTTGATGGTTATCCCACTCCCTCTGGTGACAGTGCTATTCGAACGCGGTGCAATGACGTCGGATGACAGTGCAGCCATAGCAGTTGCCGTTGCAATCTATGGCCTCGGCTTGCCTGCATTTACGCTGCAGAAAACACTGCAGCCCTTATTCTACGCACGCGGCGATTCAAAATCGCCGTTTCGCTATGCATTGATCGCGATGGCCGTGAACGCGGTTCTTGCTTTCGGCCTTTGGCCCTTCATTGGGTGGATCGCTCCTGCGATTGCGACGACGATTGCAGGTTGGGTCATGGTCTATTGCTTTGCGGTCGGCGCACGAACTTTAGGCGATGTTGCCCGTTTTGATGCGCGCCTGAAAAGCCGGATTTGGCGCATTTGTCTCGCATCTGCAGGAATGGGCACCGTTTTGTGGCTCTTGACGGCCTTCATGTCGACATTCCTCGGAATGCCCGGTTGGCGTTATCTTGCCCTAGCGGTTTTGGTCACCATCGGGATCATCACCTACTTCGCCCTTGCACATCTATTTGGCGCTATGCGTATGTCAGAACTCAAAGGCGCGATGCGTCGAAGCGGTTAAGCCCTTTCGTCTTTCCAAATAAACTTCGGGGGACTCTGCCAAAGGCAGAGGGGGGCTGGCCCCCTCTTCGCGGCTCAATCGCGACGGAGTTTATCGCGGAGACGGGTAAATCCACCGGGGCTAAGGACAAAAGACATTGCAAACCCCGCGATAAAGCCAACACCATCCGCAACCCAATCGTTATGCCCGCCAAAGAGCAGTCCAAACACCAACTGGATACCCATAAGAAACCCAATGAGACTAAAGGCGCGAACTTGCTGTGCACCGAGTTCCCCGAGGCGCAGCCATAGCAAATAGGTAAACGCGCCGATCAACCCATAGACACCCGGGAAACCACCGATAAGCGGGGCTTGATCGTCGAGCAACGCAGCATAAGCAAGCGCTCCAATCACGCCAGAGCCAACAAACACCATCAGCGTTGCGAAACCGGAAAAGACTTCCCCTACCATTTTACCCAGCGCGAGTAGCATGACGCAGACCATTAGCGCATGGGTAAAACTACCATGGATAAAGAGATAGCTTACAAAGCGGATCAAGTGTTCTGTGGGCCAAATTCCATTGCTCCACATCCAGTCGTAGATCACGCCAGAAAACGCATAGGTTTGGATCGTTTCCAGCCGCCAGCCAATGCCACCCGGTCCACCAATGATACCGCGCGCCGCCAGCGACAAGGTCGCCTCAATCCCGACAATCATCAAAAACAGCGCCACCACAACAGGTGGCAACGGGTTCACAGGGCTGATCGTTTCGGGAGAGTCATAGGGATCTTCGGACATTCTGCTTTGCCTGCTTTGCTTGACGATGCTCACCCTCGTGGGTAAGCCAACCAGACCTATAATTCCAGATGGAGATTTATCATGACAGAGGTGGTCCACACACCCCGTGTCTTTTCAGGCATTCAGCCTTCGGGTGGCCTGACCCTTGGCAACTATCTTGGCGCGATCAAGCGCTTTGTCGATATGCAGGAAAGCGGCATCGAAACGCTGTATTGCATGGTCGATTTGCATGCCATCACTGTCTGGCAAGACCCTGCTGATCTGCGCCACAACACGCGCGAGCTGGCAGCCGGCTATATCGCCGCCGGTCTTGATCCCGCAAAATCCATCCTGTTCAATCAAAGCCAAGTGAGCGCGCATGCGGAGCTTGGCTGGATTTTCAACTGTGTGGCCCGCATGGGCTGGATGAAGCGCATGACCCAGTTCAAAGACAAAGCTGGCAAGAACGCTGAAAACGCATCGCTTGGTCTGTTTGGCTACCCGTCCCTAATGGCGGCCGACATTCTGATCTACCACTCCACGCACGTTCCAGTGGGCGAAGATCAAAAGCAGCACCTTGAGCTGACGCGCGACATCGCGGCCAAGTTCAATCATGATTTCGGGGTGGATTTCTTCCCGATCACCGAACCTGTGATCGAGGGCGCAGCAACCCGCGTGATGAGCTTGCGCGATGGGTCCAAGAAGATGTCCAAGTCTGATCCTTCTGATGCATCCCGCATCAACATGACGGATGACGCCGAAGCCATTGCCAAGAAAATTCGCAAGGCGAAAACCGATCCTGATGCGCTTCCTTCAGAGGCCGAAGGGCTAAAGGATCGTCCAGAGGCACGCAATTTGGTCAATATCTTCGCAGCGCTCAACGATCAATCGGTCGATGCCGTGCTTTCTGATGTTGGCGGCAAGCAGTTCTCGGAATTCAAGCCTATGCTGGTCGATCTTGCTGTTGATAAGCTATCGCCAATCAGCGGCGAGATGGCTCGTTTGATGAACGATCCGGCCGAGATTGACCGTATTCTTGGCGACGGTTCTCAGCGCGCGCGCAAGATCGCCAATCCAATCCTTGAAAAGACATACGACATCGTCGGTATGATCCGCTCGTAACACACTATGTAACAAGGCGCGCTAATCTGCGCCTTGTTACAAAACCTTTGCCTCACTGTCGCATTTCAGAGTCTGTGCACGCGTAATTCGCCCCTATCGAAAGCTAACCGATAGGAGAGCCACATGGCCCACGATGAGATTTCATTCGACGACTACGACGAACACATTAACCCAGCTCCAGAAACGACCGATTTCGACGATGTCGTCGAAACAGCACTGAGCCGTCGTGGATTTCTTGGCGGTGTTATGGCCTTTGGCGCGGGTACATTTGTTCTTGGAACGACAGCGCTCAGCACACCAGCCAGCGCAAGCGCAGATCGCTTCGGGTTTGAGCAAGTCGCAGCGAATAATCTGGATACAATCACGGTTCCGAACGGCTTTGAATGGAAGCCTGTCGCGCTTTGGGGCGATCCGCTTTGGTCCGATGTTCCTGAGTTTGATGAGGCCACACGCGGCACCGCAACCACGCAAGCGCGCGCATTTGGTGACAACAACGACGGCATGTCTGTATTCAACCAACATGGCAAAACGGTCATGGTTGTGAACAATGAATACACCAACCGCAAACTGCTGTGGGGCAATCGCCCGGATGCGAAACCAGCAAATGATGATGATGTCGAAAAGGGCATGATGGCGCATGGTGTTTCCGTGTTCCAAGTCACGGCTGAGGCCGATGGCTGGAGCATTGCGAAAGACAGCGATCTCAACCGCCGTATTACCCCGCGCACAGAGATGGACCTTACAGGCCCAGCAGCGGGCCATGATCTGATGAAGACAGACGCTGACCCAACAGGCACGAAAACGCTCGGCACTTGGAACAACTGCGGTAATGGCGAAACGCCTTGGGGCACGTACCTTGCGTGTGAAGAAAACTTCAACGGCTACTTCTCTGCAGAAGACGAAGCACATGAAGTCAGTGCAGAGCTGAAGCGCTATGGCGTGTCGTCCAAAGATTGGGGCTACGGCTGGGCGCAGGTTGATGAACGTTTCGACGTCTCAAAAAACCCGAACGAGCCAAACCGCGCAGGTTACGTTGTCGAAATCGATCCATTCGATCCGACATCGACACCAAAGAAACGTACCGCACTGGGCCGTTTCAAACATGAAAACGCCGAAGTCGTGATCGCCGCTAATGGCCGCGTCGTCGTCTACATGGGCGACGATGAGCGCGGCGAATATCTCTACCGTTTCGTTTCAAACGGCATCTACACACCAACCGGCAGTACCGAAGGTTTGCTGGATGATGGCACGCTTTACGTTGCAAAATTCAATGAGGATATGACAGGCGAATGGCTCGCACTTACGACAGAGACGACTGGGATGAGTTCTGCAGAGATCTGCATTCACACGCGCATGGCAGCGTCCAAAGTAGGCGCAACGACGATGGATCGCCCCGAATGGGTTGCGGCCAACCCTGCAAAGGTGGAGGCCTATGTCGCTTTGACCAACAACAAGAACCGCGGCGTGAAACCGAATGCGGGCGGTGATGATACATCTGCGAACGCGGTAAACCCCCGCGAGGAAAACCATTACGGTCAGATCGCGCGCTGGGTGCCAGATGCGGCG
Source organism: Planktotalea sp. (assembly GCF_039984035.1). GTDB lineage: Bacteria > Pseudomonadota > Alphaproteobacteria > Rhodobacterales > Rhodobacteraceae > Planktotalea. The sequence continues at coordinate 10,645 of NZ_JBDWVM010000474.1, forward strand.
GATCACACGGCAAACGGTTTCATCTGGGATTTGTACGCTTTGGCAGGCAACCCTGAGGTCCACGACGACGCCAATGCAGGCTCGGACAACATCAACGCGGGTAATATGTTCAACTCGCCGGATGGTTTGGTCTTTGACAGCAATGGTCTGCTTTGGATCCAAACCGATGGAAACTACAGCGATGCGGACGGGTTTGCAGGTATGGGCAACAACCAGATGCTGGTTGGCGACACGTTCACTGGCGAAATTCGTCGTTTCCTCGTGGGGCCAAAAGAATGCGAAGTGACAGGTATGTGCTGGTCCCCTGACCGCCGCACGATGTTTGTCGGCATTCAGCACCCGGGCGAAAGATCAGGCAGCAACTTCCCACATGGCGGTGATGCGCTCGCGCGTTCAGGCGTTTTCGCAGTTTCTCGCACAGATGGGGCTGTTATCGGGTAACCGTCATACAACTGCAACAAATTGGGGCTAGCTTACTTATACCAGCCCCAAGTTTCCCTAAACGACGGGGATTTTAGAAAAGTCATTTCAAAAGTTCTGCCCCAAAGACATCACTGTCTTTGGGGCTTTCTTTTCTACATTCCGGTCCGTCACTCAATTGCGAAACCCGTTGCGCCGCTTCGGTCCTTGCGTCATGATCAACCTCGGCTTTCAAGGGGCGATGATATGCGGAAATTTCTTGTAGTTTTGGATGACAGCCGCGAATGTCTGAACGCAATGCGGTTCGCCGCGATGCGCGCGGCCCACACGGGTGGCGGCGTGGAAATTCTTTCCGTGATTCCACCAGATGAATTCAACCATTGGATCGGTGTCGGGGATATCATGCGCGAAGAAGCGCGCGAGCGTATCCATGCCCATTTCGAAGTGTTCGCCAAGTGGATGCGCGACAAACAAGGTGTTGATCCCGAACTCGTGATCCGCGAGGGCAACCCGGTCACAGAGATTCTCGCGCAGTGTAGCGATGATCCAGACGTCGGGGTTTTGGTCCTTGGTGCCAGCTCTGACAAGAAAGGGCCCGGCCCCTTGGTGACACAGCTCACACGCAATTCTGGAACGCTTGAAATTCCGATCACGATTGTACCGGGTGAGTTGAGCAAAGAACGGTTGGAAGCCATTACCTAACTACTTCGAATAGGAGCCAAGGCGATGGCCCAGCACATATCTGCCTTCGCAATTGTCGTGCCTGATTACGATGAGGGCATTGATTTCTATGTAAATACGCTCGGTTTTGAGTTGATCGAAGACACACGACAGAGCGATACAAAACGTTGGGTTCTGGTCGCCCCCAAAGGTGCTGACACGCGAATTTTGCTCGCTAAAGCAGTTGGCGCTGAACAATCAGCAGCGATTGGCAATCAAACAGGTGGGCGCGTCGGTTTTTTCTTGAACACGGATGATTTCGAGACCGACTATAAAAACATGAAAAACGCTGGCGTCTATTTTGAAGAAGACCCGCGATATGAACCATATGGCAGTGTTGCGGTTTTTCAGGATCCCTTTGGCAATCGTTGGGACTTGCTCCAGCTCAACGCTTAGTTTAGAATTATTCTAAATGTTGACAATGTGCTTCACGCCACACATATCAAAAGCAGGCTGTTAGAGAGACGCAAAATGTTTATTCAAACTGAATCCACTCCGAACCCCGCAACCCTCAAGTTTCTGCCGGGTCAAACCGTGCTTGAAATGGGGACAGCAGATTTCCCAAGCCCTGTTGGCGCGGAAGTCTCTCCGCTCGCTGCGCGTATTTTCGCGGTCGATGGTGTGAACGGCGTTTTCTTTGGAACGGATTTCGTGACGGTTACTAAAACCGATGCGGTTGAATGGGATCACATCAAGCCTGCGATCCTCGGCGCGATCATGGAGCATTTCCAATCTGGCGCAGCCGTCATGGCCGGCGACACAGCGCAGCCCAATTCAGGTCACGCAGAGCACACAGGCGAAGACGGTGAAATCGTCGGTCAGATCAAAGAGCTTCTGGATAGCCGTGTACGTCCTGCCGTTGCCCAAGATGGCGGCGACATCACGTTCCACGGTTTTGAACGCGGCGTCGTGTACCTGCACATGCAGGGTGCCTGCGCGGGTTGCCCATCGTCCACTCTGACGTTGAAAATGGGTATCGAAAACCTGCTGCGCCATTACATCCCTGAAGTCACCGAAGTGCGCCCTGTCGCTGTCTAAATGACTGCAATGACGATCACAGCGCGGTGCTATTGCGGTCATGTCGAGATGCGTAGCGAACTCGCGCCTGTGACCGTCGCCTTTTGTCATTGCATTGATTGCAAACGTTGGACAGGCAGCCCAGCGCCCGCGTTTGCGGCGTTCGACGTTGGCGCGGTACAGGCGACCCCAGACCTTGGTGCACCTGTTGTGACCAACGCGGGTGTTGAACGGTGGAATTGCCCGAAATGCGGCTCCCCCCTTGGTGCAACCTTTGACTATCTGCCTAATCAGTTTTACGTCCCACTCGGCCTAATTGATCAAGCCGACGCACTGCCTGCCGCGATACATTGTCATAGCGCACAACAACTGCCATGGCTGCGCATTCACGATAACGCGGACCGCGCCGCTAGGTCAGCGCGAGACACATTGAAAGTCAGCAAAACATGATCGTCCTCGGCTTTGACACCAGCACAGGCCATTGCGCTGCGGCTTTGGTAAAGGACGGTAAGATTCTCGCTGAAAAACGCGAAGAAATGAAGCGTGGCCAAGCGGAACGGCTTATGGTTTTGCTTGAAGAAATACTCGCTAGCCAAAGCGTGACATGGGGTGATCTCGACGCGATTGGAGTTGGCGTTGGCCCCGGAAATTTCACGGGTATTCGGATTTGCGTAAGCGCCGCTCGTGGCTTGGCGCTTGGGCTTGGCGTCCCTGCCATCGGCGTGAACCGTTTTGACATTATCAACTCTTATGACCTGAATGGTCTGCCTTGCGTCGTCGCACCCCAGAATAAGGTCTATGTTCAACGCGACGGGGGGCACCCTGAACATATGGCGCTGGAAGAGGCGGAGCAGCTTGGACAGCCTTTGGTGTTTGAGCCTGAGGACGTAAACCAAGCCATCGCGATTGCCCAGATTGCATCCAAGAGGGTCGGCAGCGATCAACCGCGCCCCGCACCGCTCTATATCAAAGCAGCGGACGCGGCCCCTGCCCGCGATGCACCGCCAAAGATCATCGCATGACGCCGCACGAATTGGCAGCGCTTCATACGCGCGCGAGCACATCGCCTTGGTCTGTGCAAAGTTTTGAAAACCAGCTCGCGCAAGCAGGCACGCTTTTATCTTGTTCGCAGAATGCCTTTGCAATTGGGCATGCTGTCTTGGACGAAGCAGAGCTTTTGCAAATTGCCACAGCCCCTGAGTTTCAGAACCAAGGGTTGGGTCGCAAAATGTTGCACTCCTTTGAACATGCGGCGAAAGCCAGAGGCTGTATGCGCGCATTTTTGGAAGTCGCCGAGAGCAACACACCTGCCCGTGCACTTTATTCAGGCGCTGGATGGAAAATCGACGGGACGCGTAAGGGATATTATAAACACCCCGATGGAACCCGCGAAGATGCCATTCTGATGTCAAAATCCCTCTGATCACAGATGCTTAGAAGTTGTGCTACGTGACGCTAAGTCAAGGCAGTTCAACCAAATTCACAAGGTTGAAAGCACAAGAATCGGTTGACCCCGCCGCGTCACTACGTCCTAATCGCTTGATGGAAGCGCAGATCAATGCGCCGAGGCTCGGCTCGTACGATTTGTGCGACGCGCTTATAATCCGAAATCAATTGGGAGAAACCAATGTCTGTAATGAAAAAAATCCTCGGCGGCGCAGCTGCTCTAGCACTCTCTGCTGGTGCTCTTGTCGCTGACCCTGCGATCATTTTTGATCTTGGCGGTAAATTCGACAAATCCTTCAATGAAGCAGCGTTCACTGGCGCTCAGCGTTGGGCTGACGAAACTGGTGGCAAGTTCTTTGAAATCGAACTGCAATCAGAAGCACAGCGTGAGCAAGCGCTGCGTCGTTTCGCAGAAGCGGGCGCGAACCCAATCATCACAACAGGTTTTGCTTTCGCAACACCAGTTGAAGCGGTTGCACCTGACTACCCTGACACAAAATTCGTAAACATCGATGGTTGGATGCCGGAAGTACCAGCAAACGTTCAGCTGATCGGCTTCCAAGAGCACCAAGGGTCCTACCTTGTTGGTATGATGGCTGCGATGGCGTCTAAGTCTGGCACAGTCGGCTTCATCGGCGGCATGGACATCCCGCTGATCCGTCACTTCGGTTGTGGCTTTGCGCAAGGCGTGAAAGCAGTAAACCCAGACGCGACGGTTATTGCGAACATGACAGGCACGACGCCAACAGCATGGAATGACCCGGTAAAAGGTTCTGAGCTGACAAAAGCACAAATCAGCCAAGGCGCAGACGTTGTTTATGCAGCGGCAGGCGGCACAGGCGTTGGTGTTCTTCAGACAGCTGCGGACGAAGGCATCTTGTCCATCGGCGTAGACAGCAACCAAAACCACATGCACCCAGGCAAAGTTCTGACATCCATGCTCAAGCGCGTTGATGTTGCGGTTTATGAATCCATGAAAGCAGGCGCAGAGCTCGAAACAGGTGGTTTCACAACGCTTGGTCTTGCTGAAGATGGCGTTGGCTATGCGCTCGACGACAACAACGCACCGCTCGTCAGCGACGAAATGAAAGCGGCTGTAGAAGATGCAAAAGCGAAGATCATCAGCGGTGATCTGGAAGTTGTTGCTTACTACGCGAACGACAGCTGCCCAGTGCTAGACTTTTAAGCACTTCTAAGCGAACGTATTTTGAAAGGCCGCGCTGCGCAGGTGGTGCGGCCTTTCTATTTATAGAATTTGGGGGAAATCACCGTGCCCGATGCAATTTCAGCTTTCTTTGACACTTGGGGTCTGAGCGACGACGCCGCACGCGCAGACGCAATCGCTGCCGTCTATTCCGAGACAGGCACTTACGCCGATCCGCGCGCGCAGGAGCCAATGATTGGGCCCGGCGCTATCGCGGACTACGTGAATATGTTCAGCGCCAATGCCCCCGGCTGGACCGCCAAAGTGGTCAAATCTGATGAAATCGCAGGGATGCAACGCGTGACCGTAGCCTTTGGCGGCAAGGGCCCGGATGGCAAGGAAATGTCCCAGCTAGGTCAGTATTTCGCTGAATTTAGCGATGAAAAAATTACCCGCCTGATTGGCTTTGTCGGCACAGGAGAAGCTGAATGAGCGTCGATCCAGCAATTGAGCTAAAAGGCATTTCCAAAGCCTTTGGCCCTGTTCAAGCGAACAAAGATATCTCAATTCGCGTCATGCCCGGTACGATCCATGGGATCATCGGAGAAAACGGTGCCGGTAAATCCACATTGATGTCGATCCTTTATGGCTTTTACAAAGCGGATAAAGGCGAGATCTTTATTGGTGGTAAGAAAACATCGATCCCTGACAGCCAAGCCGCAATTGCCGCTGGCATTGGCATGGTGTTCCAGCACTTTAAACTGGTTGAAAATTTCTCGGTTCTTGAGAACATCATTCTTGGAGCGGAAGATGGCGCTATGTTGCGTCCCTCGCTCGCCAAAGCGCGTCGTAGCTTGACCGAGCTGGCGTCTGAGTATGGCCTTGATGTCGATCCCGATGCGATTGTTGAAAACCTCAGTGTTGGACACCAACAGCGCGTTGAGATCCTGAAGGCGCTCTATCGCCAAGCGGATATTCTGATCCTTGATGAACCAACGGGTGTTCTTACGCCTGCCGAGGCGGACCAATTGTTCCGCATCCTTAATCGTCTGCGCGAAGAGGGTAAGACGATCATCCTGATCACCCACAAACTACGCGAGATCATGGATACAACGGACACAGTCAGCGTGATGCGTCGCGGTGAGATGACCGCGACCGTAAAAACGTCCGAGACCTCCCCCGCTGGATTGGCGGAACTGATGGTCGGGCGCAAAGTTTTGCTGCAAGTGGACAAGGTCCCCGCAACGCCCAAACAAACGATACTTGAAGTCGAGAACCTAAGCGTTACGGATGAAAAAGGCGTTGAGCGCGTAAAAGGCATCTCGCTGGACGTCAAAGCAGGTGAAATTCTGGGCATCGCGGGCGTTGCAGGCAACGGCCAATCCGAGCTGCTAGAGGTACTTGGTGGCATCACATCGGGTACAGGCATCATTCGCATGAATGGCAATGAGCTTGATCTCACTGGAAAGCTGTCTGATGGACGTTCCCGCCGCGCAAGGGGCATCGCCCATGTGCCCGAAGATCGCCAACGCGAGGGTCTGATCATGGACTACATGGCGTGGGAAAACACAGCCTTTGGCTATCACCGTGATCCTGCGTATCAATCCGGCTTGCTGATGAACAATGCCGCGATCCGCAAAGACACCGAAGAAAAAATGGAGCGCTTTGATGTGCGCCCACCTAATCCCAAGTTGACGGCCAAGAATTTCTCTGGCGGCAACCAGCAAAAGATCGTTCTCGCGCGCGAAATTGAACGCAACCCTGATCTGCTGCTGATCGGCCAACCCACACGCGGCGTTGATATTGGCGCGATTGAATTCATTCACCAACAGATCGTTGCACTGCGTGATCAAGGCAAAGCAATCTTGCTTGTCTCTGTTGAACTGGACGAAATTTTCGCCCTCTCTGATCGTATTGCAGTGATGTTTGATGGCAAGATCATGGGCTTCCGCGATCCTGCGGAGACAGATGAAAAAGAACTAGGCCTTATGATGGCCGGCGTTGTTGAGGAGGCCGCGTAATGGACAAGATGCCAGCATGGGCGGACGCGATCCTCGTCCCCCTCATTTCCCTCATTCTTGCGGCAATTCTATCCGCGCTCGTTATTATCGGCATCGGAGAAGATCCGATTGCGGCGGTTAAGCTAATGGTTCAAGGCTCCTTGGGGAGCACCTATGGCTGGGGCTATACGCTCTACTACGCGACGAACTTTATGTTCACAGGTCTCGCTGTTGCCGTCGCCTTTCACGCCCGCATGTTCAACATCGGCGGTGAGGGGCAAGCGATGCTTGGCGGCCTCGGCGTTGCTGTCGTTTGCCTATATATGCCTTGGCCGCACTGGTCGCTTGCGTTGATCTTTGCGACGCTCTCGGCAGCTGTATTCGGCGCGCTGTGGGCGTTCTTGCCTGCGTATTTGCAGGCGAAACGTGGCAGCCACACGTGATCACGACGATCATGTTCAACTTCATTGCCTCAGCTTTATTGAACTATCTACTCGTGAACGTCATGCGCCCCGCTGGCGCAATGGATCCAGCCACGGCCAAGTTCCCAGAGGCGACACATCTGCCAACACTACACGATCTCCTTGCGCCCTTTGGCATTGCCTTCTCCAAGGCGGCGCCTGCAAACATCTCTTTGCTCGTCGCGATATTGGCCTGTGTTGCGGTCTATTTCCTGATCTGGCGCACAAAGCTCGGCTATGAAATCCGCGCCTTTGGCCATTCGGAATCTGGCGCGAAATATGCAGGCATCAGCCCTGTAAAAATCACCATCGTTGCCATGCTGATTTCCGGTGGCCTCGCTGGCATGATGGCGATCAACAATGTCATGGGCGAAGGCGAACGCCTGATCATGAACGCCACCGAAGGCGCAGGCTTCATCGGGATTGCTGTTGCTCTGATGGGCCGCTCGCATCCACTGGGCGTGTTCCTTGCGGCGATCCTCTTTGGTTTCCTCTATCAGGGCGGCGCAGAACTCGCGCTTTGGACATCGATTCCACGGGAATTGATCGTTGTGATCCAAGCCCTGGTCATTCTCTTTACTGGAGCACTCGACAATATGGTGCGCATGCCGCTCGAAAAACTCTTCCTCGCTTTCCGTAAGGGAGACGCATGATGGATTTTCTTTCTATTATCCAAGTGCTCGACAGCACTGTTCGTCTTGCTACGCCTTTGCTCTTGGCCTGTCTTGCCGGTCTCTTTTCCGAACGCGCCGGTATTTTCGACATCGGTCTTGAGGGAAAGATGCTCGCAGCTGCATTCTTCTCAGCTGCAGTTGCGGCTGTCACAGGCTCTGTTTGGCTTGGTTTGTGCGCGGGCATTGCCGCATCTCTGGCGCTTTCGCTTATTCATGGCCTCGCTTCGATCACGTTCCGAGGCAATCAACTGATCTCAGGCGTTGCGATCAACTTTCTTGCGGCCGGGATGACCGTTCTCATCGCGCAAAGTTGGTTTAGCCAAGGGGGACGCACGCCTTCCCTGATGGGCGGCGGACGTTTCAATCCAATTGATCTGCCTTTCGCAGAGGCCCTTAGTGGTGTTCCCTTTCTGGGGCCTATCTATTCCGAACTAATCTCGGGCCATTCAATCTTGGTCTACGTTGCCTTTTTAACTGTGCCTGCAACATGGTGGATCCTGTTTCGCACACGCTTTGGCCTACGTTTACGAGCGGTTGGAGAAAACCCCGCCGCGGTTGACACGGCAGGTGTTTCTGTCGTTGGCCTTCGGTTTGCAGCAGTCGCAATCTGTGGCGTACTTTGCGGTATTGCCGGCGCCTATCTCGCAACGGGCCTGCAGGCTGGTTTCGTGAAAGACATGACTGCTGGCCGTGGCTTTATCGCCCTAGCGGCGCTGATCTTTGCGAAATGGCGTCCTTGGTATGCCCTCAGCGCTTGCTTGCTCTTTGGCTTCCTACAGGCGATTGCGCTCCGCTATCAGAACATCGAATTTGGTCCCGTGACACTGCCGGTCCAATTCATGGATGCGCTGCCTTATATTTTGACGGTTGTTATCCTCGCTGGCTTTGTCGGCAAAGCCGTGCCGCCACGTGCTGGCGGTGAGCCTTACGTCAAAGAAAGATAGCTTAACATATAGCCAGTTGCCGCGACCATTCCGCACCAGATGCGGAAAGCGCGGCGACTCATCTTGCACCTCCAACCCTTCGCGGTTTAGGAGTGGCCATGCAAATTTACCTGCCCATCGCCGAAGTTTCGGTCAATGCGTTCCTTTTGTTAGGTTTGGGTGGCCTTGTGGGCATCTTGTCCGGCATGTTTGGCGTTGGCGGTGGCTTTTTAATGACGCCATTGCTTTTCTTCATTGGCATCCCCCCTGCTGTTGCCGTTGCAACCGAAGCGAACCAAATCGTCGCCTCGTCTTTCTCGGGCGTACTTGCCCATGTGAAACGAAGGTCCGTCGATTTCAGGATGGGGACCGTCTTACTCATTGGCGGTCTGGCAGGCGCAGCCTTAGGTGTTTTGGTCTTCAACTACCTGCGTAGTCTTGGCCAAGTCGATCTGCTCGTAAAACTTTGCTACGTTCTTTTTCTTGGCATCATCGGCGCGCTAATGTTCGTCGAAAGCTTGAATGCTATACGCCGATCCAAAAAGCCCGGAGCTGTGCCCAAACGCAAGCAGCGTGGCTGGATCCATGCACTGCCGTTTAAAATGCGATTCCGTACCTCTGGTCTATATATTTCAGTAATCCCACCTTTGATGGTTGGTCTGGCAGTTGGCATTTTAGCCGCAATCATGGGCGTTGGCGGTGGCTTTATCATGGTGCCCGCAATGATCTATTTACTGGGTATGCCCACCAAAGTGGTTGTTGGCACATCCCTGTTTCAGATCATTTTTGTGACCGCATTCACAACGCTCCTGCACGCGACGACGAACTTTACGGTTGATATGGTACTGGCCGTTCTTTTGCTTGTTGGCGGTGTGTTTGGTGCGCAAATCGGAACGCGCATCGGGACACGACTGAAAGCTGAGCAGCTTCGAATTCTGCTTGCAGTCATGGTTCTGGCTGTCTGCGGAAAACTCGCGTTCGACCTGCTGCTAATGCCTACTGAGCTTTATTCACTCGGCGCGACAGAAGGTCACTGATGCTACGATATCTACTCCTCCTCGTGACGCTGGCATTGCCTGTGCAAGCCGATGAACAAGTTGTCCTTGGTTTGTCCCATGACAAAGTTTCCATCACAGCAAATTTTGACGGCTCGGAAATCCTGATTTTTGGCGCGGTTAAGCGAGAGACAGCAATCCCGAAAGACTCTCCTCTTGGCGTAATCGTCGCCATTCAAGGGCCATCCGAACCGATTACGGTACGCCGTAAGGAAAAACGATTTGGCATTTGGATCAACACGGACGCCGTTGAGGTCGATGCAGCGCCTAGCTTTTATGCTGTTGCAACCAGCGCCCCATTGGATGAAATCCTGAGCGCAACGGAGGATTTGCGTTACAAGATTTCAATCCCGCAAGCGATCCGCTCCGTTGGTGCGCCCATGACAGTCTCTGATCCGCAGAATTTCACCGAGGCCGTGATCCGCATTCGTAAAAGCAATGACCTATACCAACATCTGGACGGTGCGGTTGAGCTTAGCGAAGAAACACTGTTCAGAACCTCTATTGCGATGCCCGCTAATCTTACGGTTGGTGACTACCGCACCCGCATCTACCTCACACGCGCAGGGAGCGTTTTGTCAGAATATGAGACTGTCATTGACGTGCGCAAGGTCGGCCTTGAGCGTTGGCTGTTTAATCTATCGCGCCACCAGCCGCTCTTGTACGGCCTGTTGTCTTTGGCCATCGCAATCATCGCTGGATGGGGTGCATCTGCGATCTTCTCGCGCCTGCGCACAAACTAAACTTCATCTTTCAAAATAAACTTCGGGGGAGTCTCAGCCTGCTGAGACGGGGGCCGGCCCCCTCTCCCGTTTGCAAATTATTAGATGTCTTCGCTTTGTAGTGTCAGCGTCGCCGCTGGCGCTGCCTTCAAATCATCGACCCTCAGAACTCCAGTCGGGCGTGATAAACGATTCCGCGTGACCCAGATCAGTCGTTCTTGCGCCCGCGTAATGGCGACGTAAGCAAGACGTTTCCACAAGGGCTGCCCTGCCTCAACGCGCCCCATCCGCGCTGCGACGAAAAGGTCAGGAGAAAAGACCTGCACCGTATCCCACTGGCTCCCTTGCGCCTTGTGAATGGTCACCGCTGCCCCATGCAGAAACGTCGCTCCCATGCGCGCGGCAAAGGGGATAAAGGGTTCTTCCTCATCCGGTTTTTCGATCTTAACGATAGAAGCGGCAGAAACCTGCGGATCTTCTGCACCCATAACATGAAGGCGAGAAAAACCTGGTTTGCGGCCATGTCCGAGATAGATAACTTGTGCGCCTTTGATCAATCCACGCGCCTCTAGATCGAGGCGCTTTTTGCGATGCTTGAGCGGCAATTCAATACCATCACATATCAATGGTTCGCCCTCTAGGAGCTCATCCTCAGGCGCACCATGAACGCTGCGAAAGGCGTTGATCAAACGAATACGCGTTGCATTGCGCCAAACGAGAACAGGGGAACGCGCCATGAGATCGACCTCAACACGCTGTCCCCAAACAACACGTTCATCTTTGCGCGCAGCGTCCTCGACCATCCGTTCAAAACTTTGAAAATCAAGCTGCGGGTCTGCCAAGGCATGGGCCAGATCAAGGATCGGGTTGTCCGCATCTTGGCGGTGAATACGTTTGAGTTCCAACTTGTTGGGGCCTGACAATCCGTCAAAAACCATGCCACCCGATTGATTAACGGGCGCAAGCTGCGCTGGATCACCGAAAAGAACGAGGGTTGGAAAAATCTCTTTCAGGTCATTGAATTGCTTATCGTCCAACATGGAGGACTCATCCACGAAGCCAATATCAAGCGGGTCTTCGCGCCGCTTCCAGCCTGTGATGAAATCGGAGCCCCTTAGCCCAGCTGTCGCCAATGCGCCCGGAATGGATTTGTTGAGTTGAAAGAATTCAAACGCGCGATCAAGTGCCTCGTCCGTCAGCCCTTCAATCTGGGGCCGCTCACCATTTCCCGCCAGCCATTCAGCGACTTTTTCGTATTCTGGATCATAGACAGGGGTGTAGAGAATACGATGGATTGTCGTTGCTGGAACGCCGCGCATGCGCAGGACGGACGCCGCCTTGTTTGTAGGTGCAAGGATGGCCAACGTGCGTTTTTCTTTCTTTTTCCGGCTTTCGAAATCGCCAGAAACGATCTCGACCCCTGCCGCTTCCAATGCTTTGTAAAGCTCTGCAAGAAGAAGGGTTTTGCCCGAACCCGCTTTGCCAATAAGCGCCATCACACTTTGCTCAGAGGAACGCGGTGGCATGAGCAGGGAGTCGTCAAGATCAACGCCCGCGCTGCGCAACATTTCTGTTACGGCATCAAAGGCGGAAGCTTGGTCATCGGAAAGGGTAACTGTGGGAAGTGACATGAGGCGCAGAGTACCTGCGCCCCTGACTGAGTGCCAGCCTTGGTTTGCCTTCTCAGGCGCTAATTGACAGCTTTAATGCATCATTGCCAAAAGCATCTTCAAACCATGACCTAGAGAGCGCTTCGGAAATATCCGCCTTTTTCGAAACCCGCGCGCGCGCGTCATCGCTAAAAGCCCAGAGCCCAACACTGGTTTTATCGCGCCCCTCACCGACGCTCCCAAGCAAATCGGGGCTGGCCCCAATCATCCGGTAGATGCGCACCATACGCGCATCAAATACGCCAACAAAATGCTTCACACCGAAGTTTTCCATGACTTCACCGCCGGCGAGCATAAGCGCCGCTGCAGTGCGCGCTTCAGCTGTTCGCGAAAGGCAAAACCGTGTACATTCCCAAATTAAAGGGCTTCGGATTTCCACGCCATCCAAGATGTCTGAGAAGTGTTCGTTTACCATAATGCGGCCCATGCTTGGCAAGAGGCGCATCGAACCACCGTGTGTGCCGTCTGGTTTTTCGTAGATGACGTAGAGAGGGTTGAGCGCATCATATTGATCCCGCTCCCACCCGTTTTCATCTACGCTTACGTCCCAGCCGAGCCGCGTTTTGAACTGATCTGCCCGATCGAGAAACATGGTTTCTGCCAGTTTGGGCGTTTCATTCAGTTCATCGCCATAAAGATATCTGATCATAGTTGCTTTCCCCACTTTAATGACTGGGGAAAGTGCAACATCTGCCTGAATCTATGATGAACGCAGCGTTCGGTGTCTGTTAACCTTTATACGACGATCAAACCACGGCTCATCGCCCGTGCAACAGCATGCGTTGTGTTGATTGCGCCGAGCTTAAAGCGTGCGGATTCTATGTAGACCCGCAAGGTATGTTCAGAAATTGCCATCGTGTCGGCGGCCTGCGCGCGGTTGAAGCCCATCGCAAGAAAAGTCATCGCATCCGTTTCACGCGGGGATAGCGTACGCGCGGCCTCAGGAACGCGATTTGGTTCGAACTCTAATGCTTTTTGGTTGAAGAAATGTGCGAGCAAGATGAGTTGACGGCGGTGTTTTTTGGTAAACTCTTCCCATTCCTCGTCCGCACACCGATGTGACGCGGTAAAGAGCGCATATTGTCCATTCGGACCGCGCATGGGGATAGAAAAACCCTGATTTCCAACCCCAAACTTTATAGCTTCGGCTTGAAAGCTACGGGCTGCTTTGGACGACCAATCAAGGCGTTTCCAATCAACTGGGTGGAAGCGCTGATAGCATCCCAGAATGACTGGATCGATGCGAAGATACTCACGCTCAAGGTAACGTGTGACCCATTCATCTGAATACGTGCCGCACCCATATTGCTCACCCTGACTATTAACCCAGTGATATACGAAGTGATCGATTTTGAAGGCATCGCGTAAATCGACGATGGCTGCCTGCAGCTCTTCAAGCCCGGAAGCGCGTTCCAGCTCGGCTAGGGTGCGGTCTACGTCCGCAAGATGCAGTGTTTGAGCCAACAAGCGGCCTTTCTTTCATTGCTTCGATCTCTGCAATGGCCGTGCGGTGCGTGTCATCCAATTGCGCAGCGAGCGCAGGAAGACCGTTAACCGCTGCAAAGGTTTTCAAATCTGTTAATACGTCCAAGAGCCAATCATTTTTCAATTTAAGTCTCACTTGCAGTGGTTAATGAATCGTTAACACAACCATAGCACGAACGGGTTAATTGAAGGTATTCACGAGAAACAACTCCCCAGAAATAGGGAGGAGGCCCTAAATAAGCCTCTGAATTTACAGAACCGACCTTCCAGAACGCAAAACGCCCGCGAACACCTAAGTGATTCGCGGACGCATTGTTTCTTGTTTGGAAACGTTAAGAGCTTAACCAGCGTCCAACACATCTTCCAAAGTGCGCAGACCGGTCTTTGGCGCTTGAACAAGAACCGACATATTGCCCGGCTTATGCTCGTTCCGCAGCATCTTCATATGCGCGTCTGGCAGGTCGTTCCATTCGAACACCTCGGACATGCAAGGATCGAGGCGGCGTTCCACCATCAACTTGTTTGCGGCTGACGCTTGCTTGAGGTGCGCAAAGTGGCTGCCCTGCAGACGCTTTTGGTGCATCCACATGTAGCGCACGTCAAACGTCAGGTTGAAGCCGGACGTTCCTGCACAGATCACAACCATACCGCCCTTTTTCACAACGAAGGTCGACACTGGGAAGGTCGCTTCGCCAGGATGTTCAAACACCATGTCGACGTTGTTGCCTTTGCCAGTGATGTCCCAGATCGCCTTGCCAAACTTGCGCGCTTCTTTGAACCATGCCGCATATTCTGGCGTATTCACCGTCGGCAATTGGCCCCAGCAATTGAAATCCTTACGGTTCAACACGCCTTTTGCACCAAGACCCATAACGAATTCACGTTTGTCTTCGTCAGAAATGACGCCAATTGCGTTTGCACCAGCAGCGTTGATCAATTGGATCGCGTAAGAGCCCAAGCCACCAGAGGCACCCCAAACCAGAACGTTCTGGCCCGGCTTCAAATCATGCGGTTCGTGGCCGAACAACATGCGGTATGCCGTAGCAAGCGTAAGAGTGTAACAAGCGCTTTCTTCCCACGTCAGATGCTTTGGGCGCGGCATAAGTTGTTGCGCTTGCACATTTGTGAACTGGGCAAACGAACCGTCTGGCGTTTCATAGCCCCAAATACGCTGGCTGTTGGAATACATTGGATCGCCGCCATTGCATTCTTCATCATCACCATCGTCTTGGTTGCAATGAATCACAACTTCATCGCCAACTTTCCAACGTTTCACTTTGTCGCCAACGGCCCACACGATGCCAGACGCATCAGAACCTGCGATGTGAAACGGCTGACCATGACCATCAAAAGGAGAAATCGGTTGGCCCAAGGATGCCCAAACACCGTTGTAGTTAACACCAGCGGCCATCACGAGCACGAGCACTTCGTGGCTATCCAGAACAGGTACGTCGATCACCTCTTGCTGCATCGCAGTATCAGGTTCGCCGTGGCGCTCTCTACGAATTGCCCAAGCGTACATTTTCTTGGGAACAAAACCCAATGGTGGGATTTCGCCCATTTCATAGAGGTCTTTTTCAGGTGCGTCATACGATGCAATGCCGGTTTCTGTGTCCAGAGCCATAATGGCCTCCTGTATTGGTGTCCGCCGCAACGCAGAATCGTTGCTCTCCAACACGGGATAAAGTTCATCGCGCAACAATGCAACACCAGAAAGTAATTTTGAGTAACTTTATAACCCAGCAAATGCAGCATTTATCGCTGCACCTGCACAATCACTTAGAAAGATGGGCAATAGAATTGGCATAATATTGTAACGTGACCCGCTCCTTTTCCTCGATTTTGATCTGATCATTGTCCATTCGCACCAATCGGCGTTCGCTGATATGCTTGAAGGCGATCTCGGCAGCATAGCCAATATCATCACGCGGCATATGCACATGCGCGCCCTGCATGCGGTCCAAATGTTGCTGCATCAGCGCCGGCAACGCTTCCTTTGTTACGTGCGTCTCAGACAGCAAAACTGTCGCAAGAAGCGGCACAGGCACAACAGGGACCACATCCGCGATTTTTTCCATTAGCTCAGACGCGAGTTCTTTGGAATCAGGCGCGCCATGTTTGCTCACATGATCTTTCAAGGAGACGGGCGAACCAAAGCTAACAGCGGCATATCCAAATCGATGAAACCGACCGATGATCCGAAGCCAGATTTGTTTGAACATAAAGCCGGCAACAACAGAAATGCGCGCGCTAAAGCGCCTCGTCCCAGCCTCATCAGCAGCGATCAAAATACGGTCTTCGAGAACCCGATCATAATTCAAGGCAACCGGAACAAACAAAACATCGCGCCCGCCTTCTTCAAATCCATCGGTGATATATTTGAGAAGACCCATCTTAGGCGGGGCCAATTGACCATCGAGCGACAGCCCCCCTTCAGGGAACATTGCCTGTGTAACACCAGCTTGCGTGGCCAGATGAACGTATCTCGCTAAAACACGGCGGTAGAGATCACCACGTGAGCGACGCCGAATAAAATACGCGCCCATAGCCTTGATCAAACGGCTAAGCGGCCAAACACGGGCCCATTCGCCCACCGCATAGGCCAAAGCGGATCGTTCTGCTGCAAGGTAAGTCACCAAAACATAATCCATGTTGGACCGGTGGTTGATCACAAAGACGACCGTCGCCTCTTTGTCCAGACCGCTTAGCCCTGCTTCGTCGTGATAGCCAAGCCGCACACGGTAAAGCGCATTGCTTAGACCGCGGGCGATGCGAATAGCGACGCTGAAATAGGCCGTTGCGCTGAAGGACGGAACAATCTCTCGCGCATAACTGCGAGCGCGCTCAAACGCGACGTTTTCAGGAACTTTGTTCCGTTGCGCATATTCAGAAATCGCAAGACTGACCTCAGGATCATAGATCAATCGCTGAATCATATCGTGGCGGCGCGCCAGTTTGAACGGTTCGATTGGGCGTTCCAATCTTTCGTTCACGCGTTTCACCACACGTTCCATCCGACGGCGAAAGAACCATCTGACAGACGGAAACAGAAAATGGGACGCAAAAGTAATGACCGCAAAAAGCAGGATCAGGGCAAAAAGCCAGATAGGCATTTCAATGGTTTGCGTCATGGACGGAGCCTCGCAGTAAGGACGGCATCGGTAAACACGTTTCTCACTGGGGCAAAGCGGTAATTCACCACCTGTCAGTCTTTGGCATCACTTTCTAGCGCACAATGCGCGACCGAAACCCAACAAACGCTGCGCACGCAAAGCCTACATATGCCGCAATGCGGCAATTTTTGTGTTGCGCAAAATTCCATTTCATCCTATTCAAACGAAACATTATTACCTTTGCGATTCAGGGGCGTCTTATGACCGATACCAAAAATGCTATCAAAAAAGATCGCCCATGGCTTATCCGGACATATGCCGGTCACTCAACGGCCAAGGCGTCAAACACGTTATATCGCGGCAACCTCGCAAAAGGACAGACAGGTCTATCCGTCGCCTTCGACCTACCAACGCAGACTGGCTACGATAGCGATCATGTGCTCGCGCGCGGCGAGGTAGGTAAAGTTGGCGTACCCGTTTGTCACCTTGGTGATATGCGCACGCTGTTTGATCAAATCCCATTGGAGGACATGAACACCTCCATGACGATCAACGCCACCGCGCCATGGCTGCTCGCGCTTTATGTCGCTGCGGCTGAAGAGCAAGGCGCCGATGTTTCAAAGCTGCAAGGCACGGTTCAGAACGATCTGATCAAAGAATACCTATCGCGTGGCACATATATCTGCCCCCCTGCACCGAGCCTCAAGATGATCGCGGATGTGGCCGAATATTGCTACACGAACATTCCAAAATGGAACCCGATGAATGTCTGTTCCTACCATTTGCAAGAGGCTGGCGCGACGCCCGAACAAGAGCTCGCTTTTGCATTGGCAACAGCGACTGCAGTGCTTGATGAACTGCGTCCGCGCGTTCCTGCCGAAGATTTTCCAACGCTCGTTGGCCGTATCTCTTTCTTCGTGAACGCTGGTATCCGCTTCGTCACCGAGATGTGCAAAATGCGCGCGTTTGTTGATTTGTGGGATGAAATTTGCCGCGATCGCTATGGTGTTGAAGACCCCAAGATGCGCCGTTTCCGCTATGGTGTTCAGGTGAACTCGCTCGGATTGACGGAACAGCAGCCAGAGAACAACGTTTATCGTATCCTGATCGAAATGTTGGCTGTGACCCTCTCCAAAAACGCCCGTGCCCGCGCGGTTCAGCTCCCTGCGTGGAACGAGGC
Organism: Planktotalea sp.; assembly: GCF_039984035.1. Taxonomy (GTDB): domain Bacteria; phylum Pseudomonadota; class Alphaproteobacteria; order Rhodobacterales; family Rhodobacteraceae; genus Planktotalea. Next base: position 28,675 of record NZ_JBDWVM010000474.1, read on the forward strand.
ACTTGGCCTGCCGCGCCCTTGGGATCAGCAATGGTCGATGCGCATGCAACAAATCCTCGCATATGAGACGGACCTGTTGGAGTTCGACGATCTCTTTGATCAAAACCCGGCTGTTGATCGTAAAGTTGAAGAACTGAAGGCCGGCGCGCGCGCAGAGCTGGCGAACCTCGACAGCATGGGCGGCGCGATTAGCGCGATTGATTATATGAAGTCCCGCCTTGTCGACAGTAACGCGGATCGTCTCAACAAGATTGAGCGCAATGAAACCGTCGTTGTGGGCGTAAACAAATGGCAACAGGGTGAGCAATCACCGCTTCAGACCGAAGACGGCGGCATCATGGTTGTCGACCCTGCGGTTGAAGGTGAACAAGTCAGCCGCCTGCAAGAATGGCGCGCGAGCCGCGATGATGAGGCGGTGAAATCTGCCCTCGCCGCGCTGCGCGATGCATCTAGCAATGGTGAAAACGTTATGCCCGCGTCTATCGCCGCAGCGAAAGCGGGTGTAACCACCGGCGAATGGGCGGCGCAGATGCGCGCAGTACATGGCGAATATCGCGGACCGACAGGCGTATCTGCCTCCGTGTCGAACAAAACCGAAGGCCTTGATGACATTCGTGAGGCAGTAAACACTGTCAGCGATAAATTGGGACGTCGCCTTAAGTTTCTCGTGGGCAAGCCTGGCCTTGATGGTCACTCAAACGGCTCTGAACAAATCGCCTTCCGTGCACGTGATTGCGGAATGGATATCGAATACGACGGCATCCGCATGACGCCAGAAGAATTGGTCGCATCTGCCATTGAAACACAGGCACATGTTGTTGGGTTGTCTATTTTGTCCGGCAGCCATATCCCACTTGTGGAAGACCTAATGCAACGGATGCGCGCAGCGGGCCTTGGCGAAACACCTGTCATTGTCGGTGGCATCATTCCAGACGATGACGCAGAACGCTTGCTCGCGATGGGCGTCGCACGTGTTTACACACCAAAAGACTTTGAGCTGAACGCAATCATGTCAGATATCGTCACTCTCGCAGACCCCAGCGCTATTGCTGCTGAGTGATTGACCCCCGCGTGCGACGCCCCTACCGTCGCGCGCATGAATACACCCGTTACGATACGACCGCTTGAGCAAAGCGATGAAGCTGATTGGCGCCGTCTTTGGACCGCCTATCTGAAATTTTACGAAAGCAGCGTGCCCGAAGAGGTCTACCAAACGACGTTTGAACGTTTGATCGATCCCGCACGTACAAATCAATGCGCCGCGCTTGCCGTTGTAGATGGCAAGGCGGTCGGCCTTGTTCATTGGATTTATCATCCGCACAATTGGAAGATCGAAGATGTCATCTATCTTCAGGACCTTTATGCAGATCCAGCAGTTCGAGGCAAAGGCCTTGGGCGCGCATTGATCGAACACGTGTATGATGTGGCAGATCAGGGTGAAACGCCAACTGTCTATTGGATGACCCAAGAATTCAACACCACCGCGCGCCAACTTTATGATCGCATCGCGGCCAAGACCGTATTTGTACAATACAAACGCTAGGATATTCACATGACAATCCACATTGGGGCCGAGAAAGGCCAAATCGCAGAAACTGTTCTCATGCCAGGTGATCCCTATCGTGCGAAGTGGGCTGCCGAGACATTTCTTGACGATGCAGAACTCGTGAATGAAGTGCGCGGCATGCTCGGGTTCACCGGTACATGGCGCGGAAATCGCGTGACAATCCAAGGCAGCGGCATGGGCATGCCTTCGCTTTCGATCTACGCGAATGAATTAATGAAAGACTACGACGCAAAGACGTTGATCCGCATTGGGTCATGCGGCGGCATGCAGCCACACGTAGGCATTCGCGATGTCATTATTGCGATGACCGCCAGCACGTTGACCTCTCCCTCAAAAGGCTTCTTCAAAGAATTGAACTATGCGCCTTGCGCCGATTGGAGCCTGTTGCGCGCAGCAGTTAATTCCGCTGAAGGCAAAGGTACCAAGACGCACGTTGGCGGCATCTATTCCTCTGATGTGTTTTATGATGAACGCCCTGATCTGAATGAACAGATGGTGCGCCATGGTATCTTGGGTGTCGAAATGGAAGCGGCGGAACTTTACACGCTCGCCGCACGCTACAACGCGCGCGCGCTGGCGGTTCTCACCGTGTCTGATCACCTGCAAACGGGTGAAGCGCTTCCGTCTGAGGATCGCGAAACCAGCTTTGGCGAAATGGTAGAAATCGCGCTTGAAGCGGCCTTTGCCTAACGACCATGGGAGCGATCATAGCCGCTGGGCTTTGGTGGCTCCCATCCATCGAGAGCACCTGCTTTGGGCGCAAAGACTTCAACGAGCAGTGGATGGCATTGCGCCTCATCACTAGAATGCACCGTTGAGCAGTCTCCACCGGGGCAGGCACTTAAGCCGCCAAGCAAATCAATCTCCGCGAACAGTTCTAGGTAATCCGTTTTGCGTACGGGGCTGGCTTTCATAAAATACTGTCCCGTATCGCGGGTAAAACCGGTACACATGAAGACATTAAGAACATCATGGATATGCGACTCTGCCTCTCGCAGCGAGATACCAAGGTGATCAGACAGCGCGCGGGTCAGATTGGAATGGCAACAGTGATGGTACTGCGTTCCTGACAAGAGATTGCCCGTATAAGGATCGCAGCGCGTACCGATCACATCGTGAACCGATCCACCAAATTCATCGATGCCGTACCAACCAAGTGTGTCTTCCGTGATCGTCGCCATCGGGCGCAGATTGGGAAATGAACTCCAGAGTTGTTCCTTCGTGGTGACATGCGTTCCATGCAACGCACGGGTTTTGCCAGAATAGAAGCGCTCGCTCAGGTCATCCGCGTTCCAAAGGTTGAGATCGCCAACTTGCGACCCTTCTGGGCAAGACATGCGAACGAAATTGCCTGCCGGCACGCTAAAGCATCGCGCATCCCGTGCTGGCACCAAGGTTTCGCATACTTTCTCTGCCCCAATGCGGGCCTTTTGATAAAGCGCTAGGTTTGGCTTTGGCAGACCTTCGACGGGATAGCAGATGACAGGTTCAACTGCGCGGCGGGCGTCTGCATCGGATGGAATGTGCATGGGGTGGGCTCCTGAGTGTTGCGCAAACTATTGCGCCCATCGGCTTCCCACGCAAACCTTTTCGACACGAAAAACCCGCCACAAATCTGCAGCGGGTTTTCCAAGTCTTTAATAAGGCAAACGCTTAAACGGTGCGTTCGACCATCATCTTTTTGATTTCTGAAATCGCCTTGGCCGGGTTCAAACCCTTAGGGCAGGTTTTGGCGCAGTTCATAATCGTGTGGCAACGGTAGAGCTTGAATGGATCTTCCAATTCATCCAGACGCTCACCCGTCGCTTCATCACGGCTATCGATCAACCAACGGTACGCATGAAGCAGCGCTGCTGGTCCAAGATAGCGATCGCCGTTCCACCAGTAGCTTGGGCAAGATGTAGAGCAAGACGCACACATCACACACTCATAAAGACCATCAAGCTTTTTACGATCCTCGATAGACTGGCGCCATTCTTTCGCAGGGCGGTTCGTCTTGGTTTCAAGCCACGGCATGATAGACGCGTGCTGTGCATAGAAATGCGTCAGGTCAGGGATCAAATCCTTCACCACTTCCATATGCGGCAGTGGGTAGATTTTCACATCACCCTTGATCTCATCCATACCATAGATGCAGGCCAAAGTGTTGATGCCATCGATGTTCATTGCGCAGGAACCACAGATGCCTTCACGGCAAGAGCGGCGGAACGTCAACGTCGGATCAATCTCGTTCTTGATTTTGATCAACGCGTCCAAGATCATCGGACCACAGTTGTCCATATCAACCCAATAGGTATCAAGGCTTGGGTTTTTCCCATCGTCAGGGTTCCAACGGTAGATTTGGAACTTGCGAAGGTTGTTCACGCCTTCAGGCTTTGGCCATGTTTTGCCAGTCACCATGCGGGAATTCTTAGGGAGGGTCAGTTGTACCATCGTCTCACTCCTTTAAAGAAACAGGCCAAGGCCGTTTTGGGAAATGCAGCTCACCGTATCAGGGCGGGCTGCGATTGTTGTGACGGTTTCAACGGTGTCGGCTGTGACACCAGTTGCGCCCGCTTTCGCGATTTCGAAAATCTCAGCCGCAGACGCCGCGTCGATGATGCAATCCGTGATTGGAGATGCATCAACGCCAGGGAACTTATCTGCAACAATGCCATTCACAACGCTCTTGGCCGTCGTGCGGGCAAGTTGATCTGCCGTGTCTGATGCGGTTGAGACACAAGCCCCAAGCGCAACAGCTGTAATAAGTGGAAAAACAAGCCGCATTAGAAAGTCCGCTCTTTCGGAGCGATCTTCTTGAGCGAAATACCACCGTCTGCTTCTTTGGTCAGCGGATCTTTCACAACAGGGCGATGGGACAGGTCAACCTTTGGACCATCCACGCGGGCAATTGTGTGAACACGCCAATTTTCATCGTCACGCGTTGCGTAATCCTCGTGTGCATGCGCACCGCGGCTTTCTTTACGCGCTTCAGCGCCAACAATAGTTGCCATCGCGTTTGGCATCAAGTTGGTCAGCTCCAATGTTTCCATCAGATCAGAGTTCCACACCAATGAGCGATCTGTCACTTTGATGCTGTCCATTTTGCCAGCAACTGCTGTCATCTTCTCGACACCCTCTTTGAGGGTTTTGTCGGTCCGGAACACAGCCGCGTCCGCCTGCATGGTTTTCTGCATCTCAAGACGCAGTTCAGCCGTGCTTGTATCACCAGATGCATTGCGCAGGCCGTCAAAACGATCAAAGGCCGCATCAACAGATGATTGGTTCAGCTCTGCATTTGGTGTCTCTGGATCAACAACCTTACCCGCACGGATCGCAGCAGCGCGACCAAAGACCACGAGATCGATCAAAGAGTTTGAACCAAGACGGTTCGCACCATGCACGGAAGCACAGCCCGCTTCACCCACCGCCATCAGACCCGGAACAACAGCGTTCGGATCTTTTGCAGTCGGGTTGAGCACTTCACCGAAGTAGTTCGTCGGAATACCGCCCATATTGTAGTGAACCGTTGGTAGTACCGGAATAGGCTCTTTGTTGACGTCAACGCCTGCAAAAATCTTCGCGCTTTCCGAAATACCCGGCAGACGTTCTGCCAATGCTTCCGGTGGCAGGTGCGACAGGTTGAGGTGAATGTGATCACCGCCAGTACCAACACCGCGCCCTTCGCGAATTTCCATTGTCATACAGCGCGAAACATAATCGCGCGGTGCGAGGTCTTTGTAGTTTGGCGCATAGCGCTCCATGAAACGTTCGCCTTCGGAGTTGGTGAGGTAACCACCCTCCCCGCGTGCACCTTCTGTGATCAAGCAGCCAGAGCCGTAGATGCCTGTCGGGTGGAACTGAACGAATTCCATATCCTGAAGTGGCAGACCCTGACGCGCAACCATGCCGCCACCGTCGCCTGTACATGTATGAGCAGATGTCGCGGAGAAGTAAGCGCGGCCATAACCACCCGTCGCCAGAACAACCATCTTCGCATTGAAGACGTGCATTGTACCGTCGTCGAGCTTCCAGCAAACAACACCTTGGCATTGGCCATCTTCGGACATGATTAGGTCAATCGCGAAGTACTCGATGTAGAATTCCGCGTTATTCTTGAGGGACTGACCATAAAGCGTGTGCAAGATCGCGTGGCCGGTACGGTCAGCAGCTGCGCAAGTACGCTGAACGGGCGGGCCTTCACCAAATTCGGTCGTGTGACCGCCGAATGGGCGCTGGTAAATTTTGCCCTCTTCCGTGCGGGAGAACGGAACGCCGTAGTGCTCCAACTCGTAAACCGCTTTGGGCGCTTCACGGGCGAGGTATTCCATCGCATCTGTGTCGCCGAGCCAGTCAGAGCCTTTGACCGTGTCATACATATGCCACTGCCAGTTATCTGGCCCCATGTTAGACAAGGACGCCGCGATGCCACCTTGCGCCGCAACAGTGTGCGAACGCGTCGGAAAAACCTTGGTTACGCAAGCAGTGCGAAGACCTTGTTCCGCCATACCAAGCGTTGCTCGAAGACCCGCGCCACCAGCGCCGACCACCACAACATCATAGTCGTGGGTTTCATATTCATAAGCTGCCATTTGGTTGCTCCGAAACTTAAAGGGCGATTTTGGCGAGGGCGATCAGGCCGACGGCAATAACTGTGTAAGCGAAACCTTGTGTCGCAACGAGCGCGAGCTTTTGCGCAGTGCCATGCACATAGTCTTCGATGGCTTCATGCACTTCACGTAGCAGGTGCAACATGCCAACGATCAACGTCAGAACAGTCACGATCAGCGGGAATGGGCGCGCGTAGTAAGCCACCACTTCTTCTTGAGTACCGCCAAGGCTGTAAGCGAATGTGAAGACAAACAACGGGATCAGCACTTGCAAAAGGATTGAGCTTACGAGGTGCTGCCAATGATGATGCGTACCTTCACGAGCGGAACCCATGCCAACAGCGCGTTTTCGGTCAGTTAGAAATCTCATATCTCGCTCCTCAGAATATGATTGCGACGAGGAATGCCATGGCAACCGACGCAATGATCATGATGATCGCCATATTTTCCGACTCGCGCACCTCAACAAAATAGCCAAGGTCCCAGATCGCGTGGCGCAAACGGCCAAGCATGTGGTAAAAAATTGCGAATGTCGCGCCGAACAATACAAGATCACCCAGCCAACTGCGCATAAGGCCATCGATAAATGCGAATGCCGATTCAGATGTCGCGGCGGCCAAAAGCCACCATGCGGGGAAAATTGCGAGCGCGAAAATGGCAATCGCAGTAATCCGAACGAAGATAGACGACATTGAAGTCAGTTGCGGGCGGTAAATCGTCAAATGCGGCGAGAGCGGACGATTGCTCTGTTTCGTTTCAGCCATGTGCTTTTCCTTTCGGTACGCTTGGCACTGTTTTAACGCATAAATCCCTGCTGTCACCTTACCTAAATGTGACAATTTGGGGTTTTTTGATAGAAGTTGGAAAAATCTTGCACATTTGTGATCACACACATTAAGTCAGTGATCACAAATTAAATTCATAGTGTTTTTGTCGGAAAATATGACTCGGATTCGTATATCCAACCTTAGCGCTAACATGAAAAAATCGGCTATGAGGTGAGCTAATTGCAAAACCACAGCCGATTTCATTCGTGATCACAAAAATGCGAGCGCCGTGTGATCTATGGAATTTCATCCAGAGATCAACGCGTTTTCATCACTTTGGCATCAAAGCCCAGTAGTCGAGGTCTAGCAATACGCCCGGCAGATACTTGCCATCATCGCCCTTCAATTCAAAGGCTGCTCCAGCTTTATATGCTACCAAGCGCAGTCGGATAGCGCCTACGCCTGGCGCGTTTGTATCCGCTTTGTCCAACACTTCGGACCAAGCACGCACAGTATCGCCGCTAAAGCACGGATTTGCATGTGCGCCGCCATTGAGCCCAGCGATCATTTGCGCATTGGCCAAACCGTTGAAGGACAGCGCACGCGCCATTGATATCACATGACCACCGTAGATAAGGCGTTTGCCATCTTCGCGGTTGGTCGCGTCGAAATGAACCTTGGCCGTATTTTGCCACAAGCGCGTTGCCATCATGTGTTCGGCTTCTTCAATCGTCACACCATCAACGTGATCAATCGTTTCGCCCACATCATAATCGCCCCAACGATGTGGCTCTCCTGCGAGGGTCGTATCGTAGTCCGTAAAATCAAGACCAGCAGGAATACTGAGATCAGCGGCATCGAGGGTCTTCTTTAGTGTTGGCACAACAGTGTCTGGCGCTGGCGCGTCGACATCGCGTTTGCGCACCATGACCCAACGTACAAATTCCATCACCGTTTCATTGCGTTGGTTCAAACCAGAGGTGCGCACATAAACGACACCAGTTTTACCGCTCGAGTTTTGTTTGAGACCGATCACCTCAGAAACAGAGCGCAACGTATCACCCTCGTTTACAGGGAGCAGCCAGCACCCTTCTGCGTAACCAAGGTTGGCCACCGCATTCAGGGAAATATCAGGAACCGACTTTCCGAACACAACGTGAAATGCAGCCAGATCATCGATGGGAGACGCCTGCAAGCCACTCTTGCGCGCAAATTCGTCCGAAGAGTACAGCGCATGTCGTGCAGGATAAAGCGCATGATAAAGCGCGCGCTCGCCCCCTGAGACGGTTCGCGGTACGGCGTGCGCGATCACATCGCCAATACGATAGTCTTCAAAAAAGCGGCCTGCATTTGTCTTTAACATCTATTGCTGTCCCAGTTTCATTTCGGGGGTGTAGTCGGCATCCACCTCTTTGGTCACCGATTGCCCGCACCGCATAATGCCCTTAACGGGGTCAAACGTTTGCGTGGGCGAACCATAAAGCTCCCAACCCTTGGACAAGGCCTCGGACACTTTGTGACAGAATGCGGATGTATCATCTTCGCTTAAAAAGCGGTAAATCTTAGTCATGGCTTAGCCTCCAAAGGGCGAAACGCCCAGTGCTGTGTGGATCGCAACTGTGATCGCGAAAGTCACGAGCGTGATCACGACGAGCAGGATGTCTTTCTTTGCATCGCCCGGCTCTGGTCGCTCCCAAGGCCCAGCGCGGTTGATCAAGATGACAGCCCCAATCGCCCATGCCAGCATGCCACCGAACAAGATGATCGAAGCGAGATCACCGTTCACTAGCAGGTGAGCACAGGCCCAAGTTTTGACAGCCATCAATTGAGGGTGACGCAATTTACCGCGCAAACGCCCCGTTGTGGCGCTCATCCCGAATAGAAAAAACGCACCCAGCATCATCAGATTGTTGATGTGCGTAAAAAACGAAGGTGGTGACCAAACAGGAATAAACGCAGCCCAGCGATATCCAAAGATCATCATCAAGAGGCTGATGACGACCGCGATCGTGACAAACACACTTCCCTTGCCCCTATCCTCTAACGTCTTGCGATGCACTGGCAGCACGCGCCCAAAACTATGGGCAGCGGTCCAGAGAAGAAGGCCGAGAATGAGAAGGGTCATGGGGGATTACTCCGTAGCGATGGCTTCGATTGCCTTTGCTTTTGCCAGAGTTTCCCGTGCTGTCGCAACGTGTAGATTTTCTACGATCTTCCCATCGACCACTGCAACGCCCTGCCCGCTTGCCTCAACTTCGTCAAACGCTGCGATCTGGCGCTGTGCCAATTCGACTTCTGCCGCGCTCGGTGCAAAGGCCGTATTGGTCACCTCTACCTGCGCCGGATGGATCAATGTCTTGCCATCAAAACCCATGTCGCGACCCTGATCGCATTCAACTTTCAAACCTGCGTCATCTTTAAACGCGTTGTAGACACCATCGACAATGATCAAACCTTCGGCCTTCGCTGCGAGCAAGCAAAGCTGAAGCGACGTCAGCATCGGCAAACGATCCGCGCGATCACGGCTTTGCAGTTCTTTCGCCAAATCATTTGTTCCCATGACCATACCAGCCAATTTTGGATGAGCGGCGATTTCAGCAGCATTCAACATGCCACGTGGCGATTCCATCATAGCCCAAATCGGTAAATCACCTGTTATTTCAGCAAGGGCGTCAAGATCCGCCGAACGCGCGACTTTGGGCAACAGGATTGCATCGGCATCCATTTCAGTGACCGCCTTTGCATCAGAGGTCCCCCATTGGGTGTCCAAGCCATTGATGCGTACAATCTTAAACCGCGCCCCATAACCACCTGTTGCCAGCGCCTCTTTCAACGTATCACGCGCTGCTTCTTTTTCATCGACGGACACTGCGTCTTCCAGATCAAAGATGATCGCATCGACAGGCAAGTTACGGGCTTTATCCAGCGCGCGCGGCTTGGAACCAGGGATGTAAAGAACCGAGCGAAACGGGCGTTGGCGCATGTCCATGGAAATTCTCCTCGCAATAAAGTTGCGCACAACTAGCAAATTATTTCCATTTTATTCAAGAGCATTTTGCCGCATCGCAGCAAAAACATCTAAACTTCGACGCAACGTTCGTTGCTTTAACCATATCTATAGAGCTGATCCCGCATGTTTTGTCTCATCGCTGCGACTGGAACGCGAAGAAATCCTTGGTTGGAAACTTTGTTCCGACATCACGGCGAACGAATGAGCATTGAGCCCGTTTGGCAATACCGAGCCGACAAAGGGCCCAAGGAACTGTGAAGGAGACTGCAATGAATAGGCGAACTATGATCGGCGCTTTGGGCTTTGGAATTCTTGCGCTCGCGGCAACAACTGGCTTTGCGCAAAGCGCACGCAACTGCGCGCCTCGCGACGTTATCGTCGAACGATTGGCTGAAAAGTACGGTGAAGCACGCCAATCCGTTGGCCTTGGCGCCAATAATTCGATGGTGGAAGTGTTTGCGGCCAATGAAACCGGCACTTGGACAATCACTGTGACCATGGCGAATGGGCTGACCTGCCTTGTCGCCTCTGGTCAAAACTACGAAACTCTGGCCGAAGCATTACCAGCAAAAGGGTCGGACGCTTAGGCTTAATGAGATCAGATCACACAGTGTTAGCATTTGAGATCAGAGCAAAGCTAGCGCAAAACAGGCCTCTTCCTATTGAAACCACCTCGCTCGCGGTAAGCGTACTGATCAATTCCCCCCTAACCAGACGCCAAGATCGATCCGCAGCTAAGACCCGTCGTTTAAGCCTTAGCGCAGTGGTTGTGGTCAACAATTCTTCTGATGGCCGATCCCAAATAACGAAATAGGCTGTATGTAGCTTAAATTCGCTCTTCGAAGGATCAGAAATGTTGGTTAACGCGATCGCAGGGTGAACACGAACTCTAGGCGGGAATCGCAACGAATTCAAAACCTACGCGGGTGCTTTGGTCCTGTTTACCCCCCCTGTTCAAGCCCTTCACAGGGCGTGATCACAAAAAAGGTACGAACAAAAAGCGTCAAAGTGTTTTGGATATTTTCCTAGAACTTTTACACCTTTAGCGCGCGATTGCACAAAAATCTCTCATCACAAATGTCGTTGCCGCGTTGCAGCACACTTGCGCCAAAGCGCAAAGCGCACTAGCCATGCGGCGAATTTAACGGACCGGAGAGAGATCCATGGCCAGACCTAAGATAGCACTTATTGGTGCAGGACAGATCGGTGGCACACTTGCACACCTAGCAGCACTTAAAGAATTGGGCGACGTCGTCCTGTTCGATATTTCCGAAGGTACACCAGAGGGCAAAGCTCTCGACCTCGCAGAATCTGGCCCAGCTGAAGGCTTTGATGCGAACCTGTCAGGCACGCAGTCCTACGAGGACATTGCGGGCGCAGATGTTTGCATCGTCACTGCCGGCGTTCCACGCAAACCAGGCATGAGCCGTGATGACCTTTTGGGCATCAACTTGAAAGTTATGAAGTCCGTTGGCGAAGGCATCCGCGACCACGCTCCAGACGCATTTGTGATCTGCATCACCAACCCGCTCGATGCTATGGTTTGGGCACTTCGCGAATTTTCTGGCCTACCACACCACAAAGTTTGCGGCATGGCCGGTGTTCTGGACAGCGCACGCTTCCGTCACTTCCTCTCTGTCGAATTCGGCGTATCCATGCGTGACGTGACAGCGTTCGTTTTGGGTGGCCACGGCGATACCATGGTTCCACTTGAGCGCTATTCAACAGTTGCAGGTATTCCTTTGCCTGATCTGGTTGAAATGGGTTGGACAACTCAGGACAAAATGGACGCGATCATTCAGCGTACCCGTGATGGCGGCGCCGAAATCGTTGGCTTGCTGAAAACAGGTTCTGCGTTCTACGCCCCTGCGACCTCTGCAATCGAAATGGCAGAAGCCTTCTTGAAAGATCAAAAACGTGTTCTGCCATGTGCAGCGTATGTTGATGGCGCATTCGGCCTCGACGGTTTCTACGTTGGAGTTCCAACAGTGATCGGTGCTGGCGGTGTTGAGAAGATCGTCAACATCAACATGAACAAAGACGAGCAAGCGATGTTCGACAAATCTGTCGACGCGGTCAAAGGCTTGGTTGAAGCATGCAAAGGCATCGACCCATCCCTCGCGTAATCACGCACAAATAGCTTCGGAAAGCCCCAGAGTCCCACTCTGGGGCTTTTTCGTTTCTAATGAGTCGTTTTTTCCATTCTTTGCGAAACGATTCATATTTTGTGATCACACTGAAAATCCATGTGATCACAAATGTCGGAATTATTCTAATTACACAAATTTTTCATTTAAGCCGACGTTAATTCTAGCGTTATAGTCCCAGTTAATCGAAGCAAGACGGGACCGTTTCTAATGAACATCCACGAATACCAAGCCAAGGCTCTGCTCAAGAGCTATGGCGCACCTGTTTCAGACGGCCGCGCCGTGCTGAAAGCAGAAGATGCTAAAACAGCTGCTGGCGAATTGGACGGCCCACTTTGGGTTGTCAAAGCGCAGATCCATGCAGGTGGTCGCGGCAAAGGCACATTCGTCGAGGCAGACGCAGGCGAAAAGGGTGGCGTGCGCCTCGCTTTCTCCGCAGCTGAAGCGGCTGAAGAAGCCAAGAAAATGCTCGGCCGTACATTGGTCACGCACCAGACTGGCCCAGCGGGCAAGCAAGTCAACCGCATCTACATCGAAGATGGCTCTGACATCGAGGCGGAACTCTATCTCGCGCTTCTCGTGGATCGTCAAACGTCCCGCATCTCCTTTGTCTGCTCCACTGAGGGCGGCATGGACATCGAAGAGGTTGCTGCAGCGACTCCTGAGAAAATCGTCAGCTTCTCTGTTGATCCAGCGACAGGTTACCAACCTTACCATGGTCGTCGCGTTGCATTCTCCCTCGGCCTTAAAGGCGCGCAGGTTAAGCAGTGCGTTGCATTGATGGGCAAGCTTTACCAAGCCTTCGTTGAAAAAGACATGGAACAGCTAGAGATCAACCCGTTGATCGTTCTGGAAGGGTCTGGCGATCTTAAAGTTCTCGACGCGAAAGTCGGCTTTGATGGCAACGCACTTTACCGTCACGCGGACATCATGGAACTTCGTGATGAGACCGAAGAAGACAGCAAAGAGCTTGAAGCGTCCAAGTACGACCTCAACTACATCGCGCTCGACGGTGAAATCGGCTGCATGGTAAACGGTGCTGGCCTCGCGATGGCGACAATGGACATCATCAAACTCTACGGTGCTGAGCCTGCGAACTTCCTCGATGTTGGCGGCGGCGCGACCAAAGAGAAAGTGACAGAAGCTTTCAAAATCATCACCTCTGATCCACAGGTCAAAGGCATCCTCGTGAACATCTTCGGCGGCATCATGCGCTGCGATGTCATCGCGGAAGGCGTTGTCGCTGCGGTGAAGGAAGTTGGTCTGCAAGTTCCGCTCGTTGTGCGCCTTGAAGGCACGAATGTGGAAGAAGGCAAAGCAATCATCAACAACTCCGACGTTGATGTAATTGCGGCGGACGACCTCAAGGATGGGGCCCAGAAGATCGTTAAGGCGGTTAAGGGTTAACTAGATGCGAGTTTCGTCCTTTATTCTTGCGAGTTTTTTGAGCTTGAGTTCCTTATCAGGAGCTCAAGCCCAAAATGCAGGAATTGGACCTGGTGATCGATCTTTGAGCTTCGAGTATACGATTAATCTGTTCGTAGCAGTTTGCGTGAAACCAAAATTGGTTCTCACAAAGTCTGTTGAAACTTTAATTGCAAACAAATTCAAAGCTCATCCACAGACGGGAACCTACTACAACAATGTTTCCGACGTTTCGTTCAAGTTGAACCAAGCGTCTGGTCAGAAAACTTGCTCAATGGCCTTTTCTTCTAAAGAAAAAGCTATCGAGTTAGCGACGGCCTTAGCTATCTCAAGCGCCAATGGCGGCAAAGTAAACATTGATCCCAAAACAAACCGTTCACAAACGAAGTCCAGCCGAAACTCTTATATGACCTTCACGCCGGTTAGACGGCACAACGGTCGAAACTATTACCGCGCTGTTATCAGCACGGCGAAATGATCAAAGGAGCCAACTAAATGGCAGTCCTCGTAGACGAAAACACAAAAGTAATTTGCCAAGGCCTCACAGGCTCGCAAGGCACATTCCACTCCGAGCAAGCGATTGCTTACGGCACGAAAATGGTTGGCGGCGTAACGCCGGGCAAGGGCGGCACAACGCATCTTGACCTGCCGGTCTTCAACTCCGTGCATGAAGCCAAGCACGTCACCGAAGCGAACGCTTCTGTGATCTATGTTCCTCCCCCCTTCGCAGCAGATTCAATTCTTGAAGCGATCGACGCTGAAATGGAATTGATCGTTTGCATCACCGAAGGCATTCCAGTTCTCGACATGGCGCGTGTTCAACGCGCGCTTGAAGGCTCTTCTTCACGCCTTATCGGACCAAACTGCCCGGGCGTTATCACACCCGACGCTTGCAAAATCGGCATCATGCCGGGCCACATTCACAAGCGCGGCTCTTGCGGTGTTGTGTCCCGTTCCGGCACGCTGACGTATGAAGCGGTTAAGCAAACAACAGATCTCGGCCTTGGCCAATCTTCTGCTGTTGGCATCGGCGGCGACCCTATCAAAGGCACAGAGCACATCGACGTGCTGGAAATGTTCCTCGCGGATGATGAAACACAATCCATCATCATGATCGGTGAAATCGGCGGTTCTGCTGAAGAAGAAGCAGCGCAGTTCCTCGCAGATGAAAAGAAGAAGGGCCGTTGGAAACCAACAGCTGGTTTCATCGCTGGCCGCACGGCGCCTCCCGGACGCCGCATGGGCCACGCTGGCGCGATTGTTGCGGGCGGCAAAGGCGATGCAGAAAGCAAGATCGAAGCAATGCGCTCCGCTGGGATTGTTGTGGCCGATAGCCCAGCAACACTTGGTGAAGCTGTGATCGAAGCGATCGGTTAAAACACTTTGGGTGCGGGATATTCATTGATCCGCACCCAATATAACCTCCGAGACTGGAAGCAACGCGTGAAACAATATCAAAGCATAACGCACCGAACCTTTGCTGGGCATCGCCCAATCGCAAAAGTTTGCTCTGCGTTTGGGCGATATGTGATCTAATGCTCGTCTCACACACACATAAGTTTATTTTTCTCAAAACGAGAAAAACAGCAGGAACCTCGCTCGAAATGCTGTTTCAGCCCTTTTGCACACCTTCAGGGCATCTCGTGACTGAGCGCTGTGAAGGCTTGAACACATCCTTCGGAATTGTAGGCCACCGCTTATTGGATGCTGCGTCCAATGCGGCAGACGCCGTAAGAAAATTCCGCGCGCATCTACCCGCGGACAAAATCAAAGAAGTGCTTACCAAGGACCAGTGGAACAACTATTTTTGGTTTACCGCTGTGAGAAATCCGTTCTCTCGTTGTGTCTCTGGCTACTATTGCGAGAAGGCAGCGTATAAACTGGGTATCCCTGAGAATTTCGCCGCATTGAAACGTGATTTCGTCAGCTATTTGAAAAGCCCAAGCTTTCAAAATGATGAAAACGTAACGCACCGAGAAGGCGAGTTCATCATTCAGGACGCCATACGTTTTGAGACTATCCACGACGATATTTCTAGAATTGCTAAGAAGATTGGCGTTGAGAAAGACCTTGCGGAGTTGCCCGTCACCAAGAGACTTGCATCACGCGAAACCCGGCGACCGACCGCAGACTACTACCTAGACGAAGCCCGCGAGCTCGTTTTGACCCAAATGAAATGGGTTTTTGAACACTACGACTATTCAACAAACCCAAGAGACGCTTGAGTTAAGGATCACATATGACTGACCAAAGCCCCAACGACGTGTTCCACGCCTCCTCTTTTATGCAAGGCCATAACGCCGAGTATTTAGAGCAGCTTTATGCGCAATATGCGAGCGATCCAAATGCCGTCGATGCTGCATGGCAGGACTTCTTTTCCCAGCTTGGCGATGCCGATCTGGATGTGAAGGCCGAAGCCGCAGGCCCCTCTTGGGCGCGCGCCGATTGGCCGCCTGTTCCCTCTGACGATCTGACCGCCGCGTTAGACGGACAATGGCCTGCACAGCCCGAAACGAAGGCAGCGGGCGACAAAATCAAAGCTAAAGCAGCCGCTAAGGGTGTTGAGGTCAGTGACGACGCTATCAAGCGCGCTGTTTTGGACTCCATCCGCGCGCTGATGATCATCCGAGCTTACCGTATTCGTGGTCACCTTGCGGCGGACCTTGATCCGCTCGGTATGCGCGAAGAGTCCAAGCACCCTGAGCTTGACCCAAAATCCTACGGCTTCACCGATGCTGACATGGATCGCCCGATCTTTATCGATAACGTTCTGGGCCTGCAAATCGCATCCATGCGCCAGATCATTGAGATCGTAAAGCGCACCTATTGCGGCACTTTCGCGCTGCAATACATGCACATTTCCAACCCCGAAGAAGCGAGCTGGCTGAAAGAGCGCATCGAGGGTCTGGGCAAAGAAATCCAGTTCTCCCGCGAAGGTCGCAAAGCCATTTTGAACAAAATGGTTGAGGCGGAAGGTTTTGAGAAGTTCCTTCATGTGAAGTACATGGGCACAAAGCGTTTCGGCCTTGATGGCGGCGAAAGCTTGATCCCTGCGATGGAGCAAATCATCAAACGCGGCGGCGCGCTTGGCGTGCAGGATATCGTGATCGGTATGCCCCACCGTGGCCGCCTGTCTGTTCTTGCCAATGTGATGAGCAAACCCTACCGCGCGATTTTCAACGAATTCCAAGGCGGTAGCTTTAAGCCAGAAGACGTCGATGGGTCTGGCGATGTGAAATATCACCTCGGTGCCAGCTCTGACCGTGCTTTTGATGGCAACAATGTTCACCTGTCTCTGACGGCAAACCCTTCCCACCTTGAAGCGGTCAACCCCGTCGTGATCGGTAAAGTTCGCGCCAAGCAGGATCAATTGAACGACGAAGACCGCACAAAGGTTATGCCGATCTTGCTGCACGGCGATGCCGCGTTTGCGGGCCAAGGTGTTGTTGCAGAATGTTTCGCCCTGTCCGGTCTGCGCGGTCATAAAACTGGCGGTACAATGCATATCGTTGTGAACAACCAAATCGGGTTCACTACAGCGCCGCATTTCTCACGCTCGTCTCCTTACCCGACGGACAACGCACTGGTGGTGGAAGCGCCGATTTTCCACGTGAACGGCGATGATCCAGAAGCGGTTGTGCACGCGGCTAAGGTCGCGACCGAGTTCCGCCAAAAGTTCCACAAAGATGTGGTGATCGATCTCATTTGCTACCGCCGCTTTGGTCACAACGAGGGCGATGAGCCCATGTTCACCAACCCGGTGATGTATAAAAAGATCAAAACTCACAAAACCACGCTCAGCCTATATACAGAGCGTCTTGTGAAAGACGGCCTCATCCCTGAGGGCGAGATTGAAGACATGAAAGCCGCGTTCCAAGCACATCTGAACGATGAGTTTGAAGCAGGCAAAGACTACAAACCGAACAAGGCCGATTGGCTGGACGGCAAGTGGTCCCATCTTGATCGCAAAGAGGACGAATACCAGCGCGGCGCGACGGCAATTGCCCCAGAAACGCTCGCAGAGGTTGGCACAGCGCTGACGCGCGTTCCTGATGGGTTCCCACTGCACAAAACAGTTGGCCGCTTGCTCGATGCAAAAAAGAAGATGTTCGAAACCGGTGAAGGTTTTGACTGGGCAACTGGTGAAGCTTTGGCCTTCGGTTCGCTTTTGACCGAAAACATGGCCGTTCGCCTCTCTGGACAGGACTCAACGCGCGGCACATTCTCGCAGCGTCATTCCGGTATCGTGAACCAAGACACCGAAGAGCGTTACTACCCGCTAAACAATATCCGTGAAGGGCAGGCCCGATATGAAGTCATCGACTCCATGCTGTCTGAATACGCGGTGCTCGGTTTTGAATACGGCTACTCCATGGCTGAACCAAACGCATTGACACTTTGGGAGGCACAGTTTGGCGATTTCGCCAACGGCGCGCAGATCATGTTCGACCAGTTCATCAGCTCTGGTGAAAGCAAATGGTTGCGCATGTCTGGTCTAGTCGTCCTTCTGCCACACGGCTTTGAAGGTCAGGGACCAGAGCACTCTTCAGCACGCCTCGAGCGCTTCTTGCAGATGTGTGGTCAAGACAACTGGATCGTTGCGAACTGTACAACGCCAGCAAACTACTTTCACATCCTGCGTCGTCAGTTGCACCGCAACTACCGTAAACCACTGATCTTGATGACGCCGAAATCTTTGCTGCGTCACAAATTGGCGGTCAGCAAAGCGGAAGAGTTCACGACAGGCTCCAGCTTCCACCGCGTTCTGTGGGATGATGCGCAACATGGTAATTCAGACACCAAGCTGGTCGCAGATGATAAGATCAAACGCGTCGTGATGTGTTCGGGTAAGGTTTACTACGACCTGCTTGAGGAACGCGATGCACGCGGTATCGATGACATTTACATCATGCGTTTTGAGCAGTTCTACCCATTCCCGGCCAACTCCGCGAAGACAGAGCTCGGTCGTTTCAAGAACGCCGAAATGGTCTGGTGCCAGGAAGAGCCAAAGAACCAAGGGGGTTGGACCTTCATGGAACCGAACCTCGAATGGGCTCTGGAACAAGTCAAAGCAAAACAAACACGCCCTGTCTATGCAGGCCGCTCCGCAAGCGCCTCGCCTGCGACAGGTCTCGCAAGCCAGCACAAAGCACAACAAACAGCGTTGATCGACGACGCGCTGACACTGAAAGGGAAATAACCCATGAGCACTGAAATTCGCGTCCCAACTCTGGGCGAATCCGTGACAGAAGCCACAGTGGCCACATGGTTCAAGAAACCCGGTGATGCCGTGGCTGTTGATGAAATGCTCTGCGAGCTGGAAACTGACAAAGTGACGGTAGAAGTTCCGGCAACTGCTGCTGGCGTCATGGGCGAAATCGTCGCCGCAGAGGGCGATACGGTCGGCGTTGATGCGCTTTTGGCAACCATCGTCGCGGGCGAAGGCGCGGCGCCAGCGCCTGTTGCCGCCAAAACAGAGGCAGCGCCAGAAAGCGCTGCAAGCGTTGATGTCATGGTCCCAACACTGGGCGAATCTGTTACAGAAGCAACCGTTAGCACATGGTTCAAAAAGGTCGGTGACACCGTCGCGCAGGACGAAATGCTCTGCGAGTTGGAAACTGACAAAGTATCTGTCGAAGTACCTGCGCCAGCAGCTGGCGTCTTGTCCGAAATCACGGCGCCTGAAGGCTCAACAGTTGATGCATCCGCGAAATTGGCTGTGATCGGCGGCGCAAGCGCGTCTGCAGCGCCAAGCGCGGCCCCTGCAGCTGCACCTGCCGCGTCCACTAGTGGTAAGGACGTTGAAGATGCGCCTTCTGCCAAGAAAGCAATGGCCGAAGCAGGCATCAGCGCGGACGCCGTTACTGGTTCTGGTCGCGACGGCCGCATCATGAAAGACGACGTTGCAAAAGCTCTTGCTTCTGCGCCAAAAGCAGCGCCAGTCGCAGCTGCGCCGCGCGCGCCAGTTCCAGCGGATGATGCATCGCGCGAAGAGCGTGTGAAAATGACGCGCTTGCGTCAGACAATCGCTAAGCGTTTGAAAGACAGCCAGAACACAGCCGCCATGCTGACCACCTATAACGAGGTGGACATGACGGAAACGATGGCTCTGCGCAAAGAGTACAAAGAACTCTTTGAGAAAAAGCACGGTGCGCGTCTCGGCTTCATGTCCTTCTTCACCAAAGCCTGCTGTCATGCTCTGAAAGAGGTTCCAGAGGTCAACGCAGAGATTGATGGCACGGACATCGTCTATAAGAACTTCGTTCACATGGGCATCGCCGCTGGCACGCCAACGGGCCTCGTTGTTCCTGTCATTCGTGACGCGGACAGCATGTCTTTTGCGGAAATCGAAAAGGCGATCGCTGAAAAAGGTAAACGCGCACGTGACGGCAAACTGTCTATGGCAGAAATGCAAGGCGGCACATTCACCATCTCCAACGGCGGTGTGTACGGCTCCTTGATGTCCTCACCGATCTTGAACCCACCACAGTCCGGTATCCTCGGTATGCACAAGATCCAAGACCGCCCAATGGCGATCAATGGTGAAGTTGTAATCCGTCCGATGATGTATCTGGCGCTGTCCTACGATCACCGTATCGTCGACGGCAAAGGCGCGGTGACCTTCCTCGTGCGCGTTAAAGAAGCGCTGGAAGACCCACGTCGCTTGCTCATGGATCTCTGATAGGACATCCCGTGACCCAGGCTTCACAAGAAAAGACGGCCCTTGTTGCGTGCATGCGCAATGAGGGTCTCTTTATCCTAGAATGGGTCGCATATCATAAAGTGATAGGCTTCGATCAGATTGTCATCTGCTCGAACGATTGCACCGACGGTTCCGACATTTTGCTCGACGCACTGAGCGACGCAGGCGAAATCATCCATTTGCCGCATGTCGTAGGCGCAGACGATACGCCACAAGACAGCGGCATACGCGCTACTTTTTTGCACTTGGCTCAAACAGATATTGAATGGCTGGCGCATATAGATGCGGATGAATTCGTGAACATCGGGATTGGAGCAGGGAAAGTCACCGATTTGCTTGTTTCCGCCGGCATGGGCGACGTCATTGCCCTGCCGTGGTGGGCCTTTGGTGACAACGGTCACAAGGCGTGGCCCGGCGGCGTGCTTGAACATTTCACCCAAGCGGAAGAAAGCCCCGTTCCTGGACGTGCCAAATTCAAATCTATGTTCCGCTTCCGCAAGTTTGGCCACGCGAATGATCATATGCCTAGCCTTGCGTACGACGAGCATCCTGACGTTCGCAGCGCGGAGGGTGCGAAGCTGTCTGACGAAGGTGTGCACGCGAAAAAACGGGCAAAATATCGCCCCATTGATCTCGCGCTTTGCCCAGAGGTCGCCTGTATCAACCACTACGCTGTGCCTTCACGCGATGTCTTCTTGATGAAGAATGATCGCGGCGACGGACAAGGAAAACAAACTGATAAGTATCGAATTGGATCGCGCTGGCACCAAATCGCCAACCAAAACGCTAAACCAAACCACAGCATTCAACGCCATCTTGATGCCACTCAACAAGAGATGACGCGTCTGCGCGAAAACACTCAAATCGCACATGCTGAAACAAACTGCCTGTCTTGGTTTCATGCGCGGTGTCGCGAACTGCTCAGCGACACACAAATCGCAAGTTGGACAAAGAGAAAAGTATCGTCATGACACCTGAACTGACCGCCCTCGGCCTCGCTGCTCTTTTACAAGTCCTGCAGTTTTGTGCATACTCTTTAACATCCGTGAAACAGGTTGGCGTAAAAAAAGCGGCAGGACCACGCGACAACGCGATTGTCTTGTCAGGCGTCGCAGGTCGATTGCAGCGCGCCATGAATAACCACTTCGAAGCGTTAACACTCTTCACGATTGCCGTCGTCCTGATCACCTACTCCGATCAATCTAGCCCGGTCACAATGCTCTGCGCGTTCA
>NZ_JBDWVM010000475.1:0-8325 GCF_039984035.1 Planktotalea sp.
TCGCCATTAACGACTTCGACGATATCGCCTGGCAGAAGATCTTCGATCGCGATTGGACCACTGGGCGTGGAAATCAACGTGCCGCGCGCGAGGGCGGAACTGGTCGCTTCAAATAGCTCTGTTGCTGGGGCAAGATGATGAGAGGTGCGCGATGTACCGTCACTGCGAAGCGTTGCGATTTCATACTTTCGCATGAGCGGCTGGGGGCTCGGCGTGCGCTCTTTCGTCGGTAAAAAACGATCTGTTTTTACCGGCATAGAATTAGAGCTTTCGACCCGCAACGCGGGGGAAGAATGGATAACCATACGAGTACCTGTATTTACAAATGTCGCACCAGCGCTGGCGGATTGCTCGCGCAGGAAAAACAACTCATTTCAAATCATGTGTTCTGTTGGGCGCAAAAAAGCTGCGCCGTCAGAACGTGTTATTATGCTGATTTGAGGGCGCGTGGCGTTTCATTGCGTTTTGCAATGAGCGCGGTGCGCATGGAGCCACGTTGGAACACAAGCTGGGGCGTCTCAGTTTTCGCTGTCTTAAGAACGGATGCGATAAAGCGTGCTTTGGGTTTCATATCAACGTTTGCCTCAAAATATTTGGTATTGATCTTGGGCTAAACGTGACTTGAGATTGGGGCGAGATGTTGACCCGCTGACGGTCGACTTGGGCCAATGTTCGGGAAGTTATGTGGTCAATTAAAGGCGGATTACTGAAATAAGGCGGCCGTAATCGGGTTCGCTGCGGTGCGTAGTGCGACGATAAGAATAAAAGCGCGCCTCGTCATGATAGGTGCAATGCCCGATCCATTCTGCATGTTCCACGCCAGCCTCGCGGAGCATATGCAGTCCAAAACCGGGCAGGTCGAATTGCATGCGATCGTCAGTGCCATTTGCGAAGAACCGCGAAAACTCAGGGTCTTTAGCTGTAAAGTCGTCGTAAAACTCTGGGCCCACCTCATAAGCGCGCTGCGAAATGCAAGGGCCAATCGCGGCGGTGATGTTGGCCCGCTTAGCGCCAAGGTCTTCCATTGCGCTGACGGTATTTGCAAGAACGCCGTCCAATGCACCCTTCCAACCAGCGTGCGCTGCGCCAATAACGCCTGCCTCTTTGTCGGCAAAAAGCACAGGCTGACAATCAGCTGTCAGAATCCCAAGAGCGACACCTGCTGTGCGAGTCACCATTGCATCTGCTTTTGGGCGTTCGGTGCTGGGCGCGTCTACAGTAACGACCTCGGCGCTATGGTATTGATGCACACCAACAAGCGCGTCTTCCACAACGGCCATTTCGCCCGCTACACGCGAGCGGTTCGCTAAAACAATGTCGCTGGCATCAGACGATCCAACGCCGCAATTCAAACCCTCAAAGATGCCGCTCGATTCCCCACCTTTACGTGTGAAAAAGCCATGCTGCGTTCCGCTCAATATATCTGCCTTCAGCAACTCGACTGTCATACTTCGTATCCCGCAGGTGGTTTTGCGCCGTTTGGAAAGAGCGCGATGGTCTTGAACAGGTTTCCCATTTCTTCGGGATGCGTCAAGCGTCTGTGTGCAGCAATGTGTTGATCGAGCGCCGCGCTGTTGAGTTTGCTTGCGAGGGCCTGCGCGCGTTGGGTGATGCCAAGACGTTCGAGGAATATGCCCTGCGGCGTGACCTTCGAATGGCTGCAAGGCAGATCAGTGATCAAAGCCTCAAAGTCCACATGGGCCGTTAGATCGCACTGCCCGGGTTGATGCAGCGGGTCCACGGCGTCATGCGCCTGCAGCGCCTGCAACGTGTCCCCAAGCGAGCGCCAATCCCCATAATCAAAGATAAAAGCGGCACCGCCGTTTTGTTCGATGCAGTTTGCAAGTGTCGTCATGATATGAGGCGCTGCGCTGCAAAACTCGACAAGGTCGCCGTCTTTTGTGTCCTCGAGACGATGTTGCAAGGCGCTTAGAGCTGTGGCTTCGCTCAATCCAAAGCACAGAGTATCATTTTCGACGCCAACTTGGCGCTCGCGCCATCCTGCGCCGTCGCGCACCATTTGCCGGATCGGCAGCGCATCGAAGAACTCGTTCGCCACGACGAAGATGGCTTGGTTGTCAGGCAAAGTCTCAACGCCATCATGCCAAGTTGGTTCAAACCCCTTTAGCGCCTCTTTCTGTAAGCTGCGCATATGCGGAGACGCTTCTACCAAATGAATGCTGTACGCATCCAAGAAGCCGGGCACAGCGCGCAAAGTGCGCAAGATATCTGCCATCAACGTCCCGCGCCCGGGGCCAAGCTCAACAAGAGCGACGTGTTGCGGCTGTCCTTGATCCATCCAGGCTTGAGCGAGCGTTAATGCGATCAACTCTCCAAACATTTGGCTGATTTCTGGGGCCGTGGTGAAGTCACCCTCGCTCCCGAATGGATCGCGCGATGTGTAGTAGCCATGCTTCGGATGAAATAGGCACATCGACATATACTCTGCGATGCTCATCGGGCCCTGCTGCTCGATCTGTGACTTTATGATAGGCTCGAGCAAGCTCACGTCTTGCGCGCTCTCAGGACGAACCATACGCCGAGCAAGATCATTGGGATTGAGAGAAGCTGGCCCATAGTAAAACCATAACCACCCGTTTGTAGCGCGAGCCCCAATGGATTGCCCTCAGTGATGAACTGCGCGTCAGGTTGACGGAAGAACTCAACAATGAACCGCGCAATGCCGTATCCTGCAAAAAAGGTGCCCATCACCACACCCGGTGTTTTGAGAGCGCCGCCGCGCCATGCGAGCCAAAGTAGAAGCGCACCCAAAATGAGACCTTCTAAAATTGCTTCATAAAGCTGCGAAGGGTGGCGTGCACATAAGTCGATCAGCGGGCCGCAATCTTGCGCCGCGCCACCAGGAAAGATCACGCCCCATGGTAATTCAGTCGGGCGGCCCCATAGTTCTGCGTTGATGAAATTAGAGATACGTCCAAGCAAAAGACCGGGCGCGACAGCGAGCGCCATCATATCTGCCGTTTGCATTTTGGAGATGTTGTTACGCGCGCAAAAATAGAGCCCTGCAAGAATGACGCCGATCAGGCCGCCATGGAAAGACATCCCGCCTTGCCAAATCATCAGCGCTTCAATCGGGTGCTCAAGGTAATAGGCTGGTTGATAAAAAACGACATAGCCAAGGCGTCCACCGATGATGACGCCCAAAATGACGCAGGTGAGCAAATCCTCAACCTGCGCGGTGGTCATGGGAGGCGTTTCATTTGGCCAAAGGCGTGGCGCCTTAATCACCATAAGCGCCAAGCGCCATCCGATCAGAATGCCGACGATATAGGCTAAGGCATACCAGCGCAGGGCGAAATCGAAGCCGAATAGAGAGATAGAAAATATCTCGGGGGACATAGGTGGAAATTGGATCGCTGCATGCATGTAAAGTGCCTTTTGCTCGAATGCGCCGAGTTGACGCCTTGTGACCTGCTGCTTTCAAGCCCATATATCACTCAAATGGAAGCCCGGAGGCGACAATGCAAACCCGAAACAAAGTTCTGGACGATATTTCTCAGCTTATGACCAACGCAATGGGCGTTGCGCAGGGCGCAAAAACGGAAGCCGAGACAGCGATGAAGTCACTGCTGGACCGCTGGTTGGCGGATCGCGACTTTGTTACCCGTGAGGAATTTGATGCTGTGCGCGCGATGGCGCAGAAAGCGCGCGAAGAAAACGATGCGCTGAAATCGCGTTTGGATGCTTTGGAATCTAATTCAAAGTAACCCCAAGTCAGTTAACAATCTGTTAAAGACCTGCTGCATCTTGTGGCGGGTCTTTTTTTGTCCACAACTTATTGCGGTTATCCCCAAGTTATAGCTTTACAGAACGATTATTCGCCCCCACGATATATGGTATCGAGCAAGCGTGGACACACGACATCCGCGTATAGTTCCCAGATTTTGGGTGGTTTCGCCCAAAACGAGCAGAAAAAGGGGCGTACCATGGCTAATCTTGAGCAATTCATCGAAGATGACATCCATCCCATTGATTTGGTGGAAAACCTTGCTGAGCATCACGAGTGGGAATTTGACCGCATTCACGATGATCAGATCGCGATGCAAGTCGAAGGACAGTGGCGTACTTATTCTATCACGCTCGCATGGTCTGGCTATGATGAAACGCTCCGTTTGATCTGCACATTCGAAATGGAGCCGCCCAAAGACAAGCTGCCAAAGCTTTACGAAATGCTCAACGCGATCAATGATCGATGCTGGGCTGGCTCGTTCACTTATTGGGAAGAACAACAGTTGATGGTCTATCGCTATGGTTTGGTCCTTGCTGGTGGCCAAGTTGCGGGACCAGATCAGATCGACACGATGATCAGCGCCGCAGTGATGAGCGCAGAGCGGTATTACCCAGCGATGCAACTTGTTGTCTGGGGTGATCGAACGGTCGAAAATGCACTGGATGTTGCCATTGCAGAGGCCTACGGGCGCGCGTAACACTTCGCCCTGAATAAAATTCGGGGGATCACATGAATTTAGACGCGATCGCGCAGCAGGGTTTGGTTTTGCTGGGGTGTGGGAAGATGGGATCAGCCATGCTGGCTGGTTGGTTGGAAGGCGGCTTGCCCGCCACGTCTGTTTGGGTGCAAGATCCGTACCCGTCTGACTGGCTCAAAGCCAGCGGCGTTCATATCAATGAGGGATTCCCCGAAGCGCCCGCAGTTGTTTTGATCGCGGTCAAACCTCAGATGATGGGCGAAGCGCTGCCCGCTTTAGCTAACTTGCCCAAAGAGAACACCATCTTTCTATCCGTAGCTGCAGGCGTTTCCATCGCGTCTTATGAGGCTGCATTGGGTGAGGGGACTTGCGTTGTGCGCGCCATGCCCAACACGCCAGCGGCGGTGAACAAAGGGATTACTGCAATCGTTGGAAACGCTCAGGCCAGCGCCGCTGATATGGATCTCTCTGAAGAACTTTTGAAGGCGGTTGGTCAGGTCGTTCGATTGGATGAAGAAAACCAGATGGACGCAGTGACAGGTGTGTCCGGTTCTGGACCTGCTTACGTGTTTTATATGATTGATGCTCTTGCGGCAGCTGGCGTTGCACAAGGTCTGCCTGAGGCGCTCGCGATGCAACTCGCCAAGGCGACGGTTGCCGGTGCAGGCGCACTTGCTCAAGAGGCAAGTGAAACGCCCGAACAATTACGAATTAACGTGACTTCGCCCAATGGAACGACGCAGGCGGGGCTTGAGGTGTTGATGGCAGAGGATGCGTTGATGCCCCTCATCGATGCGACCGTTGCAGCAGCTGCAGATCGTTCAAGGGAGCTGGCCAATGGCTGAAATTACGTTCGATGATTTTATGAAGATCGATATTCGCGTTGGTCGCGTGATCCAAGCCGAACCTTATCCTGAAGCGCGCAAACCCGCGATCAAGATGCAGGTCGATTTTGGTGGCGATATCGGGATCAAGAAAAGCTCAGCGCAGGTTACGGTGCACTATACGCCAGAATCTTTGATTGGTCGTCAGGTCATGGCCGTTGTCAATTTTCCACCACGTCAGATTGGCAAATTCATGAGCGAAGTTCTGGTTCTTGGTGTGCCGGATGAAGATGGAGAAGTTGTTTTGCTGAAGCCTGATCAAGATGTTCCAGCCGGTGCGAGGTTGTTTTGATGAAACTCTGGATTACCCGCCCTTTACCTGAAGCGATTCTCAACGCTGCACGTGCCGAATTTGATGTTGAAATGCGTGAAAGCACGGCGCCTTTGAACGACGAAGAATTGCGCCGCGCGCTGCGAGACTTCGATGTCGTGCTGATGACGCTCGGCGATCAATTCTCGGCGGACGTTTTTAAGGACGTGCCAGAACCCCGAGCAAAGATGCTCGCGAATTTTGGTGTCGGATATAATCACGTCGATGTGGATGCGGCTAAGGCAGCAGGTATCGTGGTGAGCAATACGCCCGGGGCTGTGACGGACGCGACAGCGGATACTGCGATGACTTTGATGCTGATGAGCGCACGACGCGCAGCAGAAGGGGAACGTTTGGTGCGTTCCGGCGCTTGGGAAGGGTGGCATCCGACGCAGATGCTTGGCCTGCATTTGACTGGCAAACATGTCGGTATTGTTGGTATGGGCCGCATTGGACAAGCGATTGCGCGGCGTTGCCATTTTGGTTTCGAGATGAGCGTGAGCTATTTCAACCGTTCGGCAAAGCAGATGGACTTCCCGTCAACGCAAGTCGCCACGCTGACAAAGCTTGCTGCACAGGTTGATGTTTTGGTTGTTGCTGTCCCCGGTGGACCGACGCGTCATTTGATCAACGCTGATGTCTTGGCCGCCATGCAACCGCATGCCCATTTAATCAACATCGCGCGCGGCGAGGTCGTCGAAGAAGCGGCTTTGATCGCGGTACTGGAAGCAGGCGCAATCGGCGGCGCAGGCCTAGATGTTTACGAATTTGAACCTAAAGTTCCAGACGCTTTGAAGGAATTGGATAATGTCACGCTGCTGCCGCACTTGGGTACAGCGACGCTAGAAGTGCGCACAAGCATGGGTTTGATGGCGGTGGATAACGCGATTGCCTTTTCGCAAGGCAAACCCCTGCCAAATCCGGTCTAGTTCCCAGTCGCTTCTCGCCAATGTCGGCGGCAGAGTGAAACGTAGACCTCGTTGCCGCCGATTTGCACCTGCTCTCCTTCGGTCAAGGCGCGCCCTGTTTCGTCCTGACGGATCACCATGGTCGCCTTTTTCCCGCAATGACAGATTGTACGCACTTCGCGCATCTCATCGCTGAGCGCGAGCAAAGCCGCCGAGCCAGGGAAGAGTTTGCCGCGAAAATCAACGCGTAATCCATAACACATAATCGGCACTTTTAGATCGTCGACTGCACGTGCCAATTGCCACACATGGTCTTCTGTCAAAAACTGCGCTTCATCTATAAACACACAAGCACAGGGGCCTTGGGCCAAGCGGTCTTTGATCTTTTTGAAGAGGTCGTCACCGTCGTCAAAAGTGTCTGCATCCTTGCCAATACCGATTCGGCTAGCGATTCGACCTGCGCCTGCACGGTTATCAAAACGGGCAGTAAGCAAATAAATCTGCATTCCACCTTCGATGTAATTGTGGGCAGCTTGAAGCAAAACGGTGGATTTGCCAGCGTTCATTGTAGAGTAGTGAAAATAGAGTTTAGCCATGGCCGCGTTTTGCCCATGATTGAAGGCACTTGCAAGATACATGCGTCATTGTTGGGGAAAACACGAAAAGACGCATAGATTAAGGCGAACCAAAATCTACGCGTCTGATACTCTTTACACCGCCAAGACGCCCTACGTGCAGCAAACGTCGAAGTTTATCTTGTCGATTTCACACCCTCTCAATGAGGGGAACTAGGCACTCACTCGTTCCAAAAACTTAGGAACGGTTTACAAATGCCACATTCCCGCTAAATGATGGATGGGAATAAAGTTTAGAACTTCCCCTCAACTGATGAGGGAATAGTGAGGATTTCGTATGGCCGGCGTAGGCAGTTATCTGAAGAAGCACACCGAGGCTTTGGTGAAGGATGTAGGAATCGAACCTGCATGTGAGCTCACCGGGAAGTCTAAAGCGACATTGGGTCGGTATTATTCCGACAATGACGAGCATGCAGATCGGTTCATGCCAGTCGATGCTGTGGCTGCTTTGGAAGAGGCGTCGTCCTATCCGCACGTAACAGCTGCTCTTGCTGAACTGAAAGGCATTACGCTGTCGTTTGACGAGCGCCGGCGCAACACCGACAATAAAGGTGGCATCAATCAGGATGTTATCGCGCTCAGCCAACGTTTTGCGATGTTGATGGCAGAATATAACACCTCAATCGACGACGGTATTATTACTGTTAACGAGGCGAAGCGTCTGCTTAAGGAAACTTTGGCAATTCAACAGGTGTTGATCGATATGAAGCTTCACCTCGAAGAAGAGCACAACTAAACAGTTTTCGACTTTGCAAAGAAAAAGCCCCGTCCGAATGGACGGGGCTTTTTCTGTTTGTTGAGCCATGAAAGCTTTAGACGAAGAACTGACCGCCGTTCGCGGAAATTGTAGAACCGTTGATAAACGCGGAATCGTCTGACGCGAGGAAAGAAACGCAGTGCGCGATTTCTTCTGGCTCACCCAAGCGACCGGTCGGAATTTGACCGATAATGCTTTCGCGTACTTTTTCAGGAACAGCCATGACCATTTCTGTGGCGATGTAACCAGGGCAGATTGCGTTGGCTGTAATGCCAGCGCGTGCGCCTTCTTGAGCCAACGATTTAACGATGCCAAGATCGCCGGCTTTCGTCGCAGCATAGTTGACTTGCGCGAACTGACCTTTTTGACCGTTGATTGAAGAG
>NZ_JBDWVM010000476.1:0-2296 GCF_039984035.1 Planktotalea sp.
CTCGGTGATATCCCGCTCGCTCGCCCCCGTGCGCGCCGTGGCGCGTATGTGCATGGGGATTTCCTCAAAATTGCCCGTTGCGGCGAGCAGCGCAAGGGTCAACATAGACCGCTCACGCGCGGAAATACCGGGGTTTGCCCATACCGTGCCCCATGCGCCTTCCGTGATAAGGCTCTGAAAAGCTTGATCAAGGGTCGTGATCTTGGCCGAGGCCTTGTCCACATGGGAATCGCTCAGCACCGCGCGGCGGATCTGCATACCCGCCTGCGTGCGATCAGAAGGAATTGGGTCGAACCCTGCGATGAGCGCCGCCAATTGCTCTGGCATTTCGAGGCAGGGCAAATGGCCGAGGCTTTCAAAAATCTGGGCCTTTGCATTTGGGATCGTCTCTGCGAGGGCCTGCACAGCCGCAGGCAATACAGACTTGTCATGCTGCCCACCAATGCACAGGCAAGGCACCTCAATCGCTTTCGCAAAAGCACTTAGATCAGCGTCGCGAATAGCGCGGCACGCTGCGGCGTATCCCGCATTAGATGTGCGCCCCACCATTGTTTGATGCAAGGCCATACGATCAGTGCACGCCGCATAGTCCGGCCCAAACCAATTGTTCACGATCATCGCGGCGCAGCTCTCAACACCGCCCTCTTCGACCAAAGCGATCCGCTCCGCCCAACGTTCTGCCGTGCCAATCTTAGGCGCCGTATTGCACAACGCCGCAGCGCAGATCACATCCGCCCGTTTGGCTGCCAAAACCTGTCCAATCATTCCGCCAATAGAAACGCCGCAGAACAAAACGTCTGTGATGCCAAGCGCATCGATCAAATGCGAGGCGTCCTCGGCTAGTCCTTCGATACTCTCCGCGACACCAGAGCTTTGCCCGTGTCCGCGCAGATCGTAAGTCAGAATGCCGTATCCCTTTGGTAGATGCGCGATTACATCATCCCAAATGCTTTGATCACTGCCGAGCGAATTGGCAAAAACAATCGTGCGGCCCAAACTGGCGCGATGCCGATAGGCAATGTGGGCGTCGTTAATTTTGATCACATCCATAACATCACTCCAACGGTAGGCCGACATAGTTTTCAGCAATTGCTTTCGAGGCTGCCTCGGATGATGCGATATAGTCAAATTCAGCCCGTTGCATCCGTTTATCAAACGGGGCGTTGTCGGGGAACTGATGCATCAACATCGAGAGCTGCCAAGAAAAGCGCTCAACCTTCCAAACACGGTTCAGGACAGTTTGGGAATAGCTGTCGATATGGTGATCGTTGCCGTCATAATGCGACATGAGTGCGCGCGCCAGCAAACGCACGTCCGCCACCGCAAGGTTCAAGCCCTTCGCCCCCGTGGGCGGGACGATATGCGCTGCATCCCCCGCGAGGAACAACGCGCCATAGCCCATCGGTTCGGCCACGAAAGAACGCAGCGGCGCGATGGATTTCTCGAACGACGCACCGATCTGTAGATTGGCGGCTGTGTCGGGGCCAAGCCTTTTGGCAAAGGCCTCCCAAAAGCGATCATCGGACCATTGAGACAGATCATCGTTCACATCACATTGGATGTAATAGCGGCTGCGCGTTTCAGAGCGCATCGAAGCCAGTGCAAAACCGTCTTCGTGATTGGCATAGATCAATTCATGGCTCACGGGCGGTTTATCGACGAGTATCCCGAGCCAGCCAAATGGATAGACCCGTTCGAACGTCTTCAAAACATCCTGAGGAATTGCCTTACGCGACACGCCGTGAAAGCCATCACAGCCCGCGATATAATCGCATTTGATCACATGCTGCACACCATCCAATTCAAACTGCACACTTGGTTCGCCAGACTTCAGATCGCTTGGCACGACATGTTCAACGTTGAAGAAGAACTGTTGCCCAGCGGCGGTGCGCGCATCAAACAGGTCTTTGGTCACTTCTGTCTGCCCATATACCATCACCGATGATCCGGTCAGGCCAGCCAAATCGATGCGGTGGCGCACCCCGTCAAAGGCCAATTCGAACCCGTCATGGGGCAATCCTTCTGCGTGAACGCGCTCTGCAACGCCCGCCTCTTCCAAGGCTTTGACGGTCCCCTGCTCCAGCACACCTGCGCGCACGCGCCCTTCGATATAGGCGCGGTCCTTTCGGTCCAAAACGATGGTATCGATCCCCGCGTTGGACAAGAGCTGCGCGAGCAACAAGCCACTGGGGCCAGCGCCAATGATACAGATTTGAGTTTTATGAATAAGCGTCACAAGAGCTCCTAAAGAACGCGTGGCAAATAGAGCGAAAGGATGGGCAGCGCGATCAGCACA
>NZ_JBDWVM010000477.1:0-4104 GCF_039984035.1 Planktotalea sp.
TTCATCAGCGTCAGGTAGAAATACACATCTTCCTGATCCACATACATGCGCTGCAACCCGTGATGCACCAGAACCGCAACCTCATAAGAGAACGTCGGATCGTAAGAGATACAGTTCGGGATCGTCCCTGCGAGGATATGGCTGTGACCGTCCTCATGCTGCAGACCTTCACCGTTCAGCGTTGTGCGTCCAGCAGTGCCGCCCAGCATAAAGCCACGCGCGCGGCTATCACCTGCTGCCCAGCACAGATCGCCGATCCGTTGGAAACCGAACATGGAATAGTAGATAAAGAACGGAACCATCGGCACGCCGTGGTTGGAATAGGACGTCGCCGCTGCAATCCAATCCGCCATCGCGCCCGCCTCGTTGATGCCTTCCTGAAGCACCTGACCGTCAGTCGATTCCTTATAATAGGACATCTGATCGCGGTCTTCGGGCGTGTAATTCTGACCCTTGGGGTTATAAATCCCAACCGAACGGAACAACCCTTCCATACCGAACGTACGGCTTTCATCTGGAACGATAGGCACAACGTTCTTGCCCATATTCTTGTCGCGCAGAAGCGTTGTCAGAATACGTACAAAGGCCATTGTCGTGGAAATTTCACGATCACCCGTGCTCTTGAGTTGAGCTTCAAACTTGCTGAGCGGCGGAATTTCAAGACTCGGCGTATCGCGCCATTCACGTTTCGGGAATTCACCGCCAAGCTCTGTGCGGCGTTCTAGCAAGTAAGCCTTTTGCTGGTTGTTCAGTGCAACAAACGGCGCTTTTGGTAGGTCTTCATCGCTGATCGGAATCTGAAAACGATCACGGAACGCACGAAGCTGGTCTTCGGCCATTTTCTTTTGCTGGTGCGTGGTGTTCTGGCCTTCGCCAGCCGTGCCCATGCCGTAACCTTTGACCGTTTTCACCAACAAACATGTTGGCTGACCCTTAGTCTCTGTCGCGCGTTTGAAGGCTGTGTAAACCTTCTTCGGCTCATGACCACCGCGGCGCAGCGCCCAAATTTGCTCGTCCGACCAATCGGCAACCAAAGCGGCAGTTTCAGGATACTTCCCAAAGAAATGCTCGCGAATGTACGCGCCATCTTTGGATTTGAACGTTTGATAATCCCCATCAACCGTTTCATCCATCAACTGGCGCAAACGACCGGAAGTGTCTTTTTCGAGCAGAGCATCCCAGCCCTTGCCCCAAAGTAGCTTGATTACGTTCCAGCCAGCACCGCGGAAGCCGCCCTCGAGCTCTTGAACGATTTTACCGTTGCCGCGCACAGGACCATCAAGGCGCTGCAGGTTGCAGTTCACGACGAAGATCAGGTTATCGAGACCTTCACGTGCCGCCAAATCAATCGCGCCGCGCGATTCCGGTTCGTCCATTTCACCATCGCCAAGGAAGACCCAAACCTTACGGTCGCCCATATCGATGTGGCCACGGTTGTGCATGTATTTCATAAACCGCGCTTGGTAGATCGCCATAAGCGGGCCAAGGCCCATGGAAACCGTTGGGAACTGCCAGTAATCCGGCATGAGCCATGGGTGTGGGTATGACGATAGACCAGCGCCGTTCACTTCAGAGCGGAAGTTTTCCATCTGCTCTTCTGTCAAACGACCTTCCATGAAGCTACGCGCATAGATGCCTGGGATCACATGACCTTGGAAAAACACCAAATCGCCACCGTGGATTGCTGATTTAGAACGCCAGAAGTGGTTCAAACCAATGTCGTACATAACCGCAGAAGAGGCAAAAGACGCAATGTGACCGCCATATTCGCTGGACACTTTATTACGGCGCACAACTGTTGCCATCGCGTTCCAACGGTTGATCGTGCGAATGCGCCATTCCATTTCCTGATCGCCAGGAACGTCGACTTCGTCATCGAACGGGATCGTATTTTGGTAAGGCGTTGTCGCTGAAAACGGCAGTTGCGCGCCAGCAGCGCGGGCCTGTTGTACAGCTTTGTCTAACAAATAATGCGCGCGGTTCGCGCCATCGCGTTCGATCACATCGGAAATAGCGTCCTGCCATTCCTGCGATTCAACTGGATCGATATCGTGGTTTTGATCGGTCATTCGTCCCTCTTCCCTCAGTCACTATGAGTGATCCCTGCGCATATAGTATAAAGCTAAACAAATAGCACGCTGCAAGAACACTCAGGTCGGCGCGAGATTTCCATACTGGAAACTACAAGCGCGATTTCGTGTGAGGGGGGAATAGCACGCGAGGTTTCCCCTAGGTAGACGCGCAGCGTTATAGCGCCATGCGTGAGGTGCATAGCTAATTAATTTAATGTTAAATTAAATTTGAATTGCCGGAATGAAAAAAGGCCCAGAGCAACCTCTAGGCCTTTTAGTCAAACAATGAGTGCTCGTCGCTCAGGCCCAACGACCACCAAAGTCTTCAGGAACAAGTAAGTTATCGCGACTAAGGTTGTTCACATCGCGCTCACCGCACAATGCCATCGAGATATCCAGCTCCTTACGGATCACCTCTAGTGCGCTTGTAACGCCTGCCTGCCCCATCGCACCTAGACCGTAGATATATGCGCGGCCGATATACGTGCCTTTTGCGCCCAACGCCAAAGCCTTCAGCACATCTTGCCCAGAACGAATGCCACCATCCATGTGTACTTCGATCTGATCGCCAACCGCGTCCATGATCTCAGGCAACATCTTGATAGAGCTCATCGCCCCATCCAACTGGCGTCCACCATGGTTGGATACAATGATCGCATCCGCACCCACTTTCAGTGCCATTTTCGCATCTTCCGCATCAAGAATACCCTTGAGGATAATCTTGCCGCCCCACATTTCCTTAAGCTTCTCGATCTTTTTCCAGTCAAGCGACAGATCGAATTGTTCGGCTGTCCACGCCGCGAGATTAGTGTTGTCAGAGACGCCATGCACATGCCCGACAATATTGCCAAACCCACGGTTCTGCGTTTTCAACATCTCCAAACCCCAAGTCCACTTGGTCATCAGGTTTGCAATCGTCTTTGCTGTCAGCTTGGGCGGAGCGGACAGGCCGTTTTTCAAATCTTTATGACGTTGACCAAGGATTTGCAGATCCAAGGTAATCACCAAAGCAGAACAATTGGCCGCCTTTGCACGCTCGATCAAACGGCGTACGTAGTCTTCGTCATTCATTGTGTATAGCTGAAACCAAAACGGCTTGCTCGTTTGCTCGGCCACCGCCTCTATCGAACAAATCGACATCGTAGACAGCGTATAAGGCACGCCGAACGCTTCGGCGGCTTTGGCGGCTTTGATCTCACCATCAGCAGATTGCATTCCCGTCAAACCAACCGGCGCAAGCGCGACAGGCATCGCAACGTCCTGTCCAATCATCTGGCTAGTCGTCGTGCGCCCGCTCATGTCGACGGCCACGCGTTGACGTAGACGGATTTGATCAAAGTCAGTGGAATTTTCGCGGAAGGTCTGCTCAGTCCAACTGCCGCTTTCGGCATAGTCATAAAACATCTTCGGCACGCGCCGTTTATAGATACGCTTTAAGTCGTTTATCTCTGTAATGACTGCCATCGAACGCGTCCCTCTCCAATTGGTAAAGAATAGTTGCCAGTTTGAAACTGTTGAAGCAACCAAACAAATCGAACAAGGCAGCAAAAAAGGCGCGCAAAATTGCACGCCTTTACTAGAAATCTAATTGTGAATCCGATCAGGCGCTATGCGCACCGTCTGATAGGGTTTTCACAAAAGCCAGAACATCTGCGACGCTCTCCCCGGCCGCGATACGTTCTACAATCGCCGATCCAACGACTGCACCGTCAGACAGTTCAGCTATTTCGCGTGACTTTTCCGGTGTTTTGATACCAAAACCAACGATCACAGGAAGATCAGTTTGCGATTTGATCCGTGCCACTTCCGGCCCAACGTCGGCGCCTTCCGCATTCGCGGCACCTGTGATGCCCGTGATAGACACATAGTACACAAAGCCAGAGGTGTTCTGCAAAACCCGTGGGAGACGCACATCGTCTGTCGTAGGCGTCGCAAGGCGGATAAAGTTCAAGCCCGCCGCTTGCGAGGGAATGCATAGCTCTGAGTCTTCTTCTGGCGGAAGATCCACAACGATCAAACCGTCGATGCCAGC
>NZ_JBDWVM010000478.1:0-6417 GCF_039984035.1 Planktotalea sp.
ATCTTAGCTGTTGTTTCGCCCGTCACTTCGATCGACGTCGATGTAAATGTCACCATTTCATCATCCGACGCATCGAAGAAATCTGGGCTCATGAAGTGGCCCAAACGCGCTTCCCAACCTGTGATCATAGACTTTGCCGGCATGGAAACCGTTACAGAAGATGCTGCTGCATCGTCCGCGTCGAACATGATTTCGCCCTCAAAGCCAGAGAACATGCCATAGGTCGTTGAAAAACCGATATGGTCATAGGAAAATACGATCTGGCTGTGGCTTGCATCAAGCGTGTATTTTTCTGGGGCTGCAAACGCGGATGTACCAGCGACGGCAACGGCCGCAGCTAAAAGAAGTGATTTCATAGCAAAAGCTCCTGTTGAAGATGTGCAGACTATGAAGACTAACATAGCCCGCGCGCAATCCGAAGGAGTTCAACATCTCGTGTGCGTAAGCGAACACAAATGTTTCGAATAAAAGCGAATGTAAGGATTTAGTTGCGGGACAGGAAGGCAACCATTGCGCAAATGGTCAAAATGCCGGTCAATCCGGTCTTCAACAACAACACATCCGCCATGTTGCTTGATCCTGGCGCGAACCAAAGACCGATGGCGCTCATCATAAAGACCGATCCGATAAACTTGCAAAAGAATTTTGCCGAGAAGAAAGGCTTGTGCTCTGGACGTGCTGTGAACGTCATTGAGGATGCTGAAAGTTCTGACATGGTCTTCCCTCGTGTGAAGTCTAAAGTTGATTAGAACTTCCGTTTCAAACTGGACCGAAATATGGCGTCAACGCGGCGCTTCATGGTTAATTGCCCTGCGCCCTTGCACCGCTTCCGTTTCATAGCTATGAGAGCCGAGCTTTCCGCAGAATTTTCACTGCGCAGTCTCTCGTGACCGAGGCGCGGAAAGCAATGATGTCTTGGTCTTTGAAATGCGCTGATACATGAATGGAGCACACATGCCTTTATATGAGCATGTCATGATTGCGCGTCAGGATTTGTCCAACACGCAAGCTGAAGGTCTTATCGAACATTTTGGCACCGTCCTCGCCGACAACGGCGGCAAACTCGTGGATAGCGAGTATTGGGGCGTCAAAACAATGGCCTACAAAATCAACAAAAACCGCAAAGGCCACTATGCCTTTTTGCGCTCTGATGCACCTGCACCAGCGGTCCAAGAAATGGAACGCCTGATGCGCCTGCACGAAGACGTAATGCGCGTTTTGACGATCAAAATGGATGAGCACGCAGATCTGCCATCCGTTCAAATGCAAAAACGCGAAGAACGTGGCGAACGCCGCGAACGTCGCTAATCTTAGCTTGAAGAAAGGACTCTAAACCATGGCTGCAAAACCATTTTTCCGCCGTCGCAAAGTGTGCCCCTTCTCTGGCGAGAATGCACCAAAGATCGACTACAAAGACACGAAATTGCTCCAGCGCTACATCTCTGAGCGTGGCAAAATCGTACCGTCCCGTATCACTGCAGTGTCTGCGAAAAAGCAGCGTGAATTGGCTCGTGCCATCAAACGCGCCCGCTTCCTCGCGCTTCTGCCATACGCTGTGAAATAAGGAGAACGATCATGAAAGTTATCCTTCTTGAACGCGTCGCAAAGCTCGGCCAAATGGGCGATGTTGTAGATGTTAAAGCCGGTTACGCGCGCAACTTCCTGCTGCCGCAAAACAAAGGCCTCACAGCATCTGCTGCGAACATTGCGAGCTTTGAAGCACGCAAAGCACAGCTTGAAGCAAACAACCTTGAGACCAAAAAAGAAGCCGAAGATATGGCATCTCGTTTGGGCGGCCAACAGTTCATCGTGATTCGCCAAGCGTCCGATGCCGGCTATCTCTACGGTTCCGTTACTACACGTGACGCAGCTGAAGCTGCGACAGCAGACGGTTTCTCAGTTGATCGCAAGCAGGTTATCCTGCAAGCGCCAATCAAAGAACTGGGCCTGCACACTGTAACTGTTCGCCTTCACCCGGAAGTTGACGCGGAAGTTGTTCTGAACGTTGCACGTTCAACAGAAGAAGCTGAACTTCAGGCATCTGGCAAATCCATCCAGGAATTGGCAGCTGAAGAAGAAGCAGCAGCAGACTTCGAAATCGCTGAACTGTTCGACGATATCGGCGCAGCAGCAAGCGAAGATGACGACGCACCTGCGGCAGTCGAATCAACAGAAGATCAATCTGAAGAAAGCTAAATTAGCTTCAACATGTTGACAGAAATTAGGGGCTGCAATTCTTTGCGGCCCCTTCTTGACTCTAACAGTCAGGAATCAGGCAGTTTTTTGCTCAAATTTTCCAAAAAATCTCACGAATCTCAAGACATCTTTAACCGTATTCTTTACAATGACTTGCAACTTGCAGTCGTTTCTGTTCGTATGGGCACATACGAAATTGCGTTATGTGAGTTGGGGTGCGTAGTTTCTAGTCTGAGGAAAGAGTTATGACGGATATCGATAAGTTAATCGGTGCACGAATTAAAGGGCGACGTATCGCGCTCAAGATTTCGCAAACCACACTAGCAGAAGCAATTGGCGTACGCTTTCAGCAAGTTCAAAAATATGAATCTGGGGCAAACCGCGTAAGTGCGTCTCGGCTCTTGATGATTGCAGAAACACTGGGCGTGCCGATTTCATACTTCTTCCAAGGCTTGGACAGCAAGATTTCAGATGGTGATACAACGCAGCAAACGCCGCGTTCGAACACACCAATGAATGCGCTGACAGATGCCCGCGTCGGAGAAATCCTAGCGCTGGTAGAAACGTTGCCAAGCGATCAACAGACCGCTGTTCTAGCGTTTCTTCGTACACTTTCTAAGACAAGTGAACAAGAAACCGCCTAAAACTAGGCAAATTGACGTTGAAAATAGATACGTAAGTTGCGTTAGCGCTGCTTTCGTGTGACAGTAATCTATACTCTTCCGCCTTGTTGGGAACAGCGTATGGATTTAATCGATTTAGCCTCTTCTGATCG
This sequence comes from Planktotalea sp., assembly GCF_039984035.1. Classification (GTDB taxonomy): domain Bacteria; phylum Pseudomonadota; class Alphaproteobacteria; order Rhodobacterales; family Rhodobacteraceae; genus Planktotalea. The sequence goes on from NZ_JBDWVM010000478.1 coordinate 2,972, forward strand.
TACCGGCGACGAGTTTACCGCATATCTCGGCACTCTTTGTGATCAGTTAGAATTGGACTATGCATCCTATTGCACGATCAATACCGTATCTGATGCGGTCCAAGGCTTTGCGACCTATCCAGAGGAATGGATTAAACACTATATGGGTCAAGGGTTTCAAAACCTTGACCCGACGATTGGCATTTCGGCCCGTTCTATCGCTCCCGTTGATTGGTCGCGCCTGAAAAAGCATGAAGGTTTTCAGGCGGTTTTCCAGAACAGCCGCGATTTCGGTATTTCTGATTGCGGTCTAACAGTCCCAATTCGTGGTCCATTTGGTGAGTGCGGTCTCCTTAGCGTTACGCGCGACACGTCAGAGCGAGAGTGGAAACGGCTGAAACCCGAAATCATCACCACTTTGCAAACGGCAGCCGTGAATATGCATGATCTTGTGATGCAATCAGACGCGCTGTCGATCGCGTTGCGCCGTCCCATTCTTTCGGATCGTGAACGCGAAGTCCTACAATGGACTGCGGCAGGCAAATCGCAGCAAGATATTGGCGATATCCTTACGATTTCAATGCGCACTGTTGAAGTTCACTTGCGATCAGCTCGTTCAAAACTGAGCGCGCTTACCACTGCGCAGGCCGTTGGTCGCGGTATTTCTTATGGATTTATCCATCCAAAGTAAGCTTTCCCGGCTCTCTCACCTTCTTAAAATCTAAATGCTATGCGCCTTATGGTTGCGTGTAATCCTGTGCGATTCAATCTATTTGGCCTATCTACGGGATTCCCCCAATAGCATCTCTTTCCCCTTCGGTTAAAAGTAAATTAACTGTGAAAGGGGCAACTAAATGATCATCGTAGTGGACGGCGTGAATGCCGATCAATTCCAAGGGTTACTTTCCCAAGTCTTCGAACTTCGCGCGCGTGTTTTTCGCGATCGGTTGGGCTGGGACGTAGAGGTCATTGATGGCCAGGAGCGCGATCATTTTGATGACCTTTTCCCGACGCATATCGTGTCAGTAAATGACGACGGCAAAGTCGCGGGCAGCATGCGACTTTTGCAGACCACTGGCCCTAATATGTTGGCTGATGTATTTAGCTCAATTTTGCAGGGCCAACCAGCGCCGCGCAGCCCCCTCATCTGGGAAGCAACACGTTTTTGCGTCGATACAAATCTTCTGGAGAGCGGCAAAAGCAACAATTCCATCTCTTATGTGACGAGCGAAGTCATGGTCGGCGCCTTTGAATATGCGCGATCTGCAGGTGTCGAAGATGCCGTTGCCGTGATTGATCCAATCATGAACCGCGTGCTCAAACGATCCAGCAATGCGCCATATGATTATCTCGGTAAAGCGACGCCAATGGGTAAAGTCACCGCCATGGCCGCCCTTATGGATTGCAGTGCCGAACGGATCGAAGCCGTGCGCAGCTTTGCGAATATCAAAGGCAGCGTTTTCATTGATGAAGAAGAAGCCATTGAACGGTTCGGTGATGAAAATCTCAATCCCCAAACTCCAGAAGCACTGGATGCGATAAGATCGTACATGTTCGAGCAACTCAACGCTGCAACAGATCCAAATGAATTACGTGCCGCGATTAAGGTTCTTACGGAACTCCAAAGCAGCTCAAACCAGTTACTAACTGAAAGTCCCGCCACTCACAGCTAGACCCCCCCTCAAAAGGGACTTTAAGTTAGATAGACGGACCCAGGATGACAGCCCTGGGTCCGTTCTTTTTTGCGTTATAGCACATAAAAAAGGCCCCGCTCAAAAGAGCGAGGCCAAATTTTCGAACCGAAGAAAAGCTTACTCGTCTTCGAGTGCTTCAACAGCTTTCTGAAGATCGTCTTTGCTGATTTCTTTGTCTGTGACTTTCGCCAACTCAACAATGTAATCAACGACTTTGTCTTCAAAGATCGGTGCGCGCATTTGCTGTTGCATCTGCTGGTTTTGTTGAACGAATTCAAAGAACTCGCGCTCTTGACCAGGGTACTGACGCGCTTGGTTCATCATCGCTTGCGTCATCTCAGCGTCCGTTACTTGAACTTCTGCTTTCTGACCAAGCTCTGCCAAAAGCAAGCCCAAACGCACACGGCGCTCTGCCAATGAATTGTGCTCGTCTGTTGGCTCAACCTTATCGTGGTCGTGGCCTTCAACTTCTGGGTTTTCTTCATGCCAAAGCTGATGCGCGATCTGATCAGCTTCTGCTGTTACCAAGGATGGCGGCAGATCGAAGGACACGATGTCATCGAGTTGATCCAAAAGACCACGCTTCATGACTGCGCGCGCTGCGCCGACATATTCCGCTTCGAGGCGTTCTTTGATTTGTTCTTTCAAAGCGTTCAAATCTTCAGCGCCGAATTTTGTCGCCAGTTCATCGTTCACTTCTGCCGCAACAGGCTCTTTCACTGCTTTGATCGTGCAAGTGAATACAGCTTCTTTGCCCGCAAGGTGCTCAGCTTGGTATGGTTCTGGGAACGTAACTGTGACGTCCTTAACTTCTTCTGCTTTCACGCCAACGAGCTGATCTTCAAAGCCCGGGATGAAAGAGTTGGAACCGAGAACCAATGGGTAATCTTCGCCTGCGCCGCCGTCGAATGCTTCGCCGTCAACTTTACCAAGGAAGTCCATTGTAACCTGATCGCCGTCTTTGGCTTTGGAGCCTTTTTTGCGATCTTTGAAGTCTTGTGCCGTTTCAGCAAGGTTTGCCAAAGCTTCTTCAACGGATGCGTCGTCAGCTTTTGCAACCAAACGCTCAAGTTCGATCTTCGCAAGGTCAACTTCTGGAATTTCTGGAAGCGCTTCGTAGGACATTGTGACGTTAACGTCGTCGCCCTCTTTCCATGTTTCACCGTCAACCATAACCACTTCAGGCTGAAGCGCTGGACGATCGCCAGATGTCTCAAAGTGCTCAGACATCGCGCCATCAACAGCTTCTTGCATCGCTTCGCCAAGAATACGCTGGCCGAATTGCTTTTTCAGCAATGGCATAGGAACTTTACCTTTACGGAAGCCCTTCATTTCAACTTCTGGACGCGCTTCTTCCAGCTTTTCGTTGACCTTCGTTTCCAGCTCAGCAGCTGTGATCGTGATGGAGTAGCCTCGCTTGAGACCTTCGTTCAGTGTTTCGGTGACCTGCATGTCGTCCTTGTCCATTGCATAGGGGCCGCAGAGGCGTCCGCGGCGGTCAAAATCTGGGCCTGTGTACGGATGGAAAGCGCGAGGATCAAGCAGATTCCGAACGCTGGATGCGCAGCAGCATTTGAGCACGTCAGAATCGTGAACCGCTACACCGGTGTCCCCGGTTTCATGGGTCTAAGTCGGCCCTCAAATCCGCCTGAAACGGCGTATCGCGGTGAAACACCCGAGCATTTGTCGCGTGAATACTAAATGCTTTAGCCTCTCAAAGGGCAGGCCTGCGCGTGCAAGGTCGTGAGGAGTTCCTTTAAGTCCTGCAGCTCT
>NZ_JBDWVM010000479.1:0-2356 GCF_039984035.1 Planktotalea sp.
AAAACCGCGCGTGCCTTAGTCCATGGTCGCCAGCGAGGAAGCCACTCTGGGACATGTACCTTATATTCGGGCCAGCCAGTCGGAAAGCGCTTCAATAGGTCATTCCGATGATGCCATCGAACCATCCCTTGAACAAAGATCCATGCCATCAATGATGCTGCCATAATCCAGACGTTTTGTAAGAATAGGCCCAAGACGACCCATCCCAAAGCCGCCGACAACTGCATGGGATTTGAAACATACGCATAGAGCCCCGTTGTCACGAGACGTTTGGTGGGATCGAGAGGGATTGGCGTCCCGCGCCCTTGTAGGCAAAGCGTTTGGTTTGCGGATACTCCGATCAAGGACGTGATCAAAAGCATGAACAATGCGAGGCCGATCAACCAAGAGGGCTTGCCAAATATGTCCCATGCTCCGCCCATGGCTTGCATGATCAACGATGGCAAAACAACAAAGATCATTCCGCCAGTCATGATCGCAAGGAGCGCACAGCGAAGCGGTAGATGTGTGTCGGCTTCTGTCCATTTGGCGAGATAGATCGCAGGCAGATGTGCTGTAGCAAAGACAAACAAGACGCCGAAAAACCAATATGGCCCTGCAAAGACGAGCGGCTCCAAAGAACTGAATATCGTTCCGTGCAATCCGATTATGATAGGTAAGCAAATCATGAGCGGGCGCGTCTTAGGAAATGAGAAATACAACCCCGGTCCAAACAATACAGCCCCGCCCAGAATGATATCGGCAGGCAAGTTGTTCACCATTAATGCGTCCCAGCCATAACTCCACCAACCCACCCAGACAGCAAATGAATGACTCACGAAAACCATCGCAACGCCATAAAGAAAGGCAAATAAACCGGCGACTTGGGTTCTATGCGAAAGGTGACGTAGCCGCACCATCACCAATGCCAGGCAAACCGGACCCAACAGCAACCCCCAACGTAGCGTGAGCATCCAAGATTCAGGTAGGGACAGTTCAATCATGCGAGCAATCTGCTCTTGATTGCGGTCTTGAATACGCTCGGTATCTTTGTCTCAAAGAGTTCGACAAGTAGAAATACAACGGGGAATCCAAGAGCGAGATATAGTGCAAAACGGGGCAAGGCGATTATCAGTAGGATTTGTACCATCGCGCCGAGCTGCATGAGGGCACCTTCTTGGGACACCATCGTGCGCCGTGTGGCCAAAAACGAAAATACCATAACTGGTAAAATCACAGATAAAGGGAACGCCAAAAAACTGGTTTGATCCCCATCACCAAGATCGGAGACCGCGAAATATCCGCGACATAAAAACAAAATTACGGCAATAAACACCATTCCAATTAAGACGGGCAACTTTATTCGATACATATGTTCCAATTGCACTTAATGGTTAATGGAGCAACACCAACGGAAGCTTGGTTCGTTAGCGACGGTTCGACACCATGTCATACTTCGGACAAGTCATTGTTGCGTTATGCACGTTGGGCGAAAATTTCCACACAATCACCTGAATGAACGAAGAAAAACTAGGACCAAACCAGCGCCGAGAAATACAGCGCCGCATACAAGCGATGCCACGAAGAAATAGAACCAAATCGCGGAAGAACGCGCAATGTCCCGTCCCATCTCTACAAGCTGATCGTATGACAGATCTGGACTAAGTAGGTCCACCCGTTCCTGCACGTTCAGCATTTGAATGTATGCTATAAAGGAAACAAGGATGAGCCCCGCGCCAATGATGAACAGTACCAATATATTTGGAGGATTCCTGTTCGGACTGTCGTTCCCACTGTCTGTTTGAACATGATTGTCCAAGCTTGCATCAATCAGCTCTGCCAGCCTTCCTGCCTTGTGTTGGTGATATTTTGACGCATCAACTACGTCGCCGTCGGTTACGGTTTTTCGCCTATTTATGGCCATTGTTTTCAAGCATTTGATCCATAATGAAATCGTTAGGTGGTAATCTCTGGTCGGCACTCCCGTTCAGGAGTAGCGCAGTGTAAATTTGAGAAACGAGCCTCCATCGTTCTTCGCGTGCAAGAACGATGTTGCGAATAGCGGCTCGTTCTTCAAGCGCAATTCCGATGCTACGAATCTCTGCCAATATGCTCGATTTGTGCCTCATGCTGACGTCCGATTCGTCGCCATACATTAACCAAATCGGGTCCGTCGCAAATTTCTCCAAAAGCGTTGCCAACACTGGCAGAGGTATATCTCGATCTCCACGGACATAATTCTGAAGGCTGGTACGACTGATACCGAGCTCCTCGCAGAACTTACCCTGTGACAATCCCTCAATACGCCTTACACGTTCAAGTCTTTGTCCGATTTCTTGGCTACTATTCTGTACCACTGGCTTCCCGATGCAAAACT
>NZ_JBDWVM010000480.1:0-3368 GCF_039984035.1 Planktotalea sp.
CGCTGAAACCTGTGGACAGACCAGCGCCGCCGCAAGTGCGATCTTCCGCATCCCACCCCAAAATGTTCCAATCAAAACCGAAGGTTATTGACTATGGAGGATATGTGAAACGCGACAAAAAGCAAGCCACGCGAAACGCTGGGAAATCAAAGGCTCGGGATGCGAGCGACAAGAATGGAGAGACGAAATGGCGAGATGTCAAAAACCTTCCTTTTTGCCAGCGAGAAACGCCCATGGAGCTTTGGCCACAGCCACTTTCTCAGACCAAAGGCGCGAGCCTGCTGGGGTACGCGCGCGTCTCAACCGACGACCAACGGCTCGACATGCAGTTCGACGCGCTGACCCGCGCCGCCTGCACACAGGTCTACTATGATCACGGCGTGTCGGGCGCAAAAGCTGCACGCCCCGGCCTAGACGAACTGTTGGACGCCCTACAAGCGGGCGACACATTGGTGGTCTACAAGATGGACCGCCTCGGGCGATCCGTACTTCATCTCGCCGATCTGCTGACCCGGTTAGACAAAGACGGCGTCCACTTTTGCTCGCTCACCGAAGGCATCAACACCGCCACCCCGGGCGGCAAGCTGGTCTTCCACATCTTCGCCGCCATAGCCGAATTCCACCGCGATCTCATCCGCGAAAACACCCGTAACGGGCTGGCAGCGGCGCGCACACGTGGGGCAAGGCTGGGACGTCCGCCGAAGCTGAGTGTTGAGGATGTCGTAGAGGCCCACCGCCTGTTACACCAAGAAGGGTGGTCAGTTGCGAGCCTGCTGGAACGGTTCGAAGTTTCCGAGAGCACCTTGCTGCGCGGGCTTAGACGCTTGGTTTGAGATAAATTGTCGTAGTATTGTGTCTTCAAAACGCGGACCAAATATTCGTCTACCGCCTCAGCGAAAGGTATCAGGGCGGTGTCCTGATATTTGCCGCAGAGCCATTTTTTAGATTGCACCGTCAATAGAGAGACATTCGATTAGTGATGGGGCTGTAGTCCGCATAGCAAACGCCCGGGAGCGCGGTATCGAGCGTTTGCGAATAAGGAATCTTGGGGAAATGGTCAGTCCTAAAATCCGATTTCGACGTCCGTGCCCACAGTGATAGTTGGCGAAATGATAGCAGAGATATCGGTGTGGAGTGTCACGCTCTGATCTTGGGTTTTGATCGACACGACCAAGGCATAACGCGTCTTTTTGTTGCAGACTTTCGCATCAGCGCGGCCGCGCCACCATCCGCCGACCGGCTTGATACAAAGCACATCCCGCGTTAGCAAATGCGCAGCCGGGCCCGACCATTCATCACTGTGCAAAGAACCACAGGAAATCGAGTCTGGCCCAAACCGCCAATTACCGTCATCGCTCCCCGATGGCGGCTTATCGAAACGGTCTGCACGTTCAGCGACGTTCACCCGCTTTTTGAAATTAGTCAGAGTTTCGTTTCGCCGTTTGAGATCAAAGCGAAGACCGAAAGACTGATACCTGTACGCATCTAAAGTTGAGAGTGCGCCAGGGTTAGGTTCCACAAAATACGACAAAGTGATCTTCAACTTAACTTCTTTGTCACCCAACAGTTCAAGTGCCGCAGCTGGCCAAGGAAGATCATAGTAATGGCAATCCTTGAAGCTTCTTCCCCCGGAAGATGTATATGGCTGGATCTCACTTTGCGCGACTAGCGCGAGATGGTTCTCGGCCGATGCAGCCGCACGTTCAAAAGTTGGCACGCCATAGCCGAAGTGACGTAATAATGCGGCGGCATCCGTCTTCCCAAGTGGGTCGAGCACACGGCGCATTTTATCTGTCCATTCAGCGCCATGCACCAAAAGTCCACGAATGGTTTCCGGCCAATAATCAGGATGGCGCTCCATCAACCGTGCTGCAAGACGCGAGGCTTCTGCAGTTGCCGCACTGGTCGCGCGAAAAGCTGTCAGTGGTTTGCGGCCAACATCGGGCCCCGAAGTCAGGACAGACAGAGAATTTGTGTCAACGGCAGTCAGCTCCATCGGATCAACAGCGCGGTTGCCAGCTTCCATGACAATGTCAGGCTTGTAGGGGCTACGACCTTTCGTCCAAAGGGTCGAAGACCTTGTGTAAGGGCTGAGTTCACCCGCATCAGACATCGGTTTGTAGTCCGCAAGCTCAGGCTCTTGAATGTCGATCTTATCTGTATAGCCACCCACAACCAGCGCGTTCCAGGCCTGTGCTGGATCCTCGATGGCAAGTGTGTCAACGGGTTTGACATCCCGCATCATAATAGGGTTCGGTGCGTTTCCCGCTGAAATGACGAAAAGCCTTCTGGGAGCCTGCTCCCCACCAATCGTTACACCAGCGGCCTCTTGATCAATGGCTGCACTCCAAGTAGTTGGTTGAATGCCTGAAACACCGTCATTCGTCACCGCCATGCAGAATACACGCCGCCGATCTGGATGGTTGGCTTCCGCAATGCTTACTGCTGATTTTGTAACAGATCCATAAAACCGCTCTTCGGTTGCTGCGACACCAGACGGTGGTAAAATCTTGATGGACTCTAAACGGTGACGCAGTTCGTAGGGAATAGATGACCCAAGGCGAAATGTGAGATCACCATGTAGGGCCAACCCAGCCATCTGTGTTCCGTGACCCGGGAAAGGGCCGCTATCGTCAACGCCCCATGACCTTACAACAGCATCCTGTTCGTTTGCCGCAAGTGCGGGTTCAATAAGGTTGTGAGCCCGGTTCACACCACTATCAAGCAGACATACACTTGGTGCGTCTGAGACAGGCCACTGCACCCGACTTGCGAGATCGTCCGTCCACACAACCTGCTCATCGTCGTCCAGAGTATCAAGAAAGAAAGTCGGATTATCAGTTGCCCGTCGCAGCTCCATAATCGCAAATCGTCCAAACAGCATGATCTCAATCATCGTGCGGTTGGCATAAACAGGAATTACCACATGCTCCGGGAATTGCAGGCGCTGATCCACAGCCGCACAGCGCGCATCTAACTGTTCAGCAAGTTGTTCCAGCTCGGCTTCCGCGCTCTTAACGCACCAAACCTCCCACCACATCCAATGTGTTGGATCATCCGGGAGCGCAGCAGGGTCGTCGGTCCAGAACGTTTCAAGACGCGCTTGGCGAAAACTCTCAATCGGATCGACAAAGCTCTTCTGAGGCGGATTGCTTGTGTCTTCTGCTAAAGGCCCAGTGTGATATTCTTCTAAAACATGCGCCAAAACTGCGCGTGCTTCGTCTGGAACGAAGAGGCCAACAACTTTATTTTCAGCGGCGTCTAGTTGGGCAGCCAGCGGTCTTATACCAGATGTTTTACGCTCAAGTTTATCGGCAACACCGCCGCGTTTGAGTTCCACTTCGAGGAATGCGCCCTTGACCGGTTCG
>NZ_JBDWVM010000481.1:0-4101 GCF_039984035.1 Planktotalea sp.
TAGAAAGATGAAGCTTACGCTGCGATGGGGCGTTCTAGTGGGCGTTCCCTGATTGGTAGATGAATGACCGCGCTAAAGGCGCCAATAGCAACGCCAACCCACCAGACGACCGTGTAGCTGCCATAGATGTCGTACATGCGACCACCTAACCAAACGCCAAGAAAGCTGCCCATTTGGTGGCTGAAAAATACAATACCATAGAGCGTTCCCATATAGCGCAGCCCATAGATGTGCGCGACAAGGCCTGAGGTCAGCGGAACGGTTGCCAACCACAGTGATCCCATTGCGACTGAGAATATGATGACCGAAGTTGGCGTCATCGGTAGCATAATGAAAACCGCAGCGACTATCGTCCGCGCAGTGTAGATGCCCGCGAGCAGGTATTTCTTGGAATAGCGGTTCCCGAGCCAGCCCGCGAAAAGCGTGCCGCCGATATTCGCTGCCCCAATCAGCGCGATTGCGACAGCGCCAAGCGCTGAAGTCGTCGTAATCCCCGCCTCATATAGCGCGCCGCCCGGCATGATTGGACCGCACATCTCGGTCACAAACGCCGGGAAATGCGCAGTGATGAACGCCAATTGATAACCGCAACTGAAGAAGCCTAAGAAAATGAACGTGTAGGTCGGATCACGAAACGCGCCGCGCAGCACTTGGCCCATGCTTTGCTCCAGCTCTGCCTTGCTCGCCATTGGCGGTGCGCGCATGAAAGGAAGCAGCAAAAGAACCGCCAAAATCGCCGCCGCAAACACCATGAACACGTTCTGCCAAGGCATCATCGTTAGTAGGAATTCAGCAGTCGGCGCGCCGATAATTTGACCCGCGCTGCCCGCAGCAGTGGCAATCGCTAAGGACATCGATCTGTTCTTGTCAGAGCTTGCGCGCCCGACAACGGCGAGGATTACCCCAAAACCTGTTCCTGCGACACCAAACCCGACAAGGATTTCCAACATCTGATGCGCTTCAGGTGTCACCGCGAAGGACGAGAGAACCAAACCAGCCGCATAGATCAGCGCGCCTATAATGATAGCTTTGCGATCCCCAATCTTTTCCGCAAGTGCGCCGAAAATGGGCTGGCCAATGCCCCACGCAAGGTTCTGGATTGCAATCGCCAGCGAGAATTCAGAGCGCAGCCAATTAAATTCTGTCGCAATAGGAATTTGAAAAACGCCAAAAGACGCGCGAATTGAGAAATTCACCAAAATGATCGCGCAACCGATGACCAGCACCGGTGTCATAAGCGCAGTTTGCTGTTTCATGTGCGATCTTTCTCTGCCGTATATTTGGACGTTACGCTTTTCATCTAAGGCGTCAATTGCTTCGCCTCTTTTCGTTGCGTGATTGGCAAGGTAGAGGAAGATATGAAAAGCCTTTTGGACATCTACAACGCCCGCATCGCGAGCGGAGAGTTAACCCACGATCCAGCGCAAGAACTGGCGCTTTCGCGGTTGCAACGCATTCACACCGCGCTAACCAATCCGCCAAAAAAGAGCCTGTTCCGCAAAGCACCGCCTCCCCCTATGGGTCTGTACCTTTGGGGCGGTGTCGGGCGCGGGAAATCTATGTTGATGGACCTTTTCGTCGATGCCTGCCCAGTGCCAGCGCGCCGCGTGCATTTCCATGCCTTCATGCAAGAGATCCAAGCCGGCATTCACAAGGCCCGCCAAGACGGCGTTGAAGACGCCTTGAAACCTGTCGCTGAGGCCGTCATCGCCGATATCAAACTTCTTGCCTTTGATGAGATGCAGATCACCGACATCACAGATGCAATGATCGTTGGACGCTTGTTCGAACTACTGATGGAAGCGGGCGTTGTCATTGTGACAACCTCAAACCGCGTACCTGATGATCTTTATAAGAACGGCCTTAACCGCCAACTTTTCCTGCCGTTCATTGCGCTTCTGAAAGAGCGGATGGAAGTGGCCGAATTGGCCAGCCCGAAGGATTACAGACAGGATCGCCTGTCTGGATCGCAGGTCTATTTCACGCCAAACAACAATGAAGCACGCGCACAGATCGAAGAGATTTGGCAAAGCCTCACACACGGCAAAGCAGCGCCACATGATCTCACCGTGAAGGGCCGTACTGTAACGTTGCCCGGTTTTCACAATGGCGTTGCGCGGGCGAAGTTCTTTGACCTTTGTGGCCAACCTCTCGGCCCTGCGGATTACCTCACGATTGCTGAATCCGCCCGCGTTTTGATCCTTGAGGATATCCCACGCCTCAGCCGTAACAATTTCAACGAAGCAAAGCGTTTCGTCACGCTGATCGATGCGCTTTATGAAGCGCACGTGCAGTTGATCGCCTCTGCAGCAGCAGAGCCTGAAATGCTATACGTCGAGGGTACAGGCACCTTTGAATTCGAGCGCACAGCAAGCCGCCTGCGCGAGATGCAAAGCGCCGAGTGGGGTCAGGACTGACGCGCTACCACATGCGGGGTTTTGAATATTCCGCATAGCCATCATCATACCCTTTTGCATCAAACAGTGCATCGCGTTCTTTGATGAATTCACCCGCAGTAGGCAATTTTACATCCGCGCCAAGGCCCTGCCAAAGCCCTGAGCGCATCAGCGCCTTCGCGCATTGAAAATACATCTCGCCCACCGTGATCGCAATGACGCTACGGGGCAGCTTGCCCCTCTTTTCAAAACGCGCGCGCATCTCATCATCGACGGTGACAATCGCAGTTCCATTCACGCGCACGACGTTCTTACATTCTGGCACCATAAACATCAGACTCACACGATCATCGCGCACGATGTTTCGCAAACTGTCGATGCGGTTGTTGCCAAGCCAATCGGGCAAAAGCAGCGTTTTATCATCTAAAATGTCCACAACAGCCTCATCATCGCCGCGCGGGCTTCCATCGGTACCTTCCGGACCAACCGTTGAAATCACAACAAAACGCGCCGCTTCGATCCATGTGCGATAGTGCGGCGTCACCGACGTCACGACTTTGGTCAGCGCATTGGGAACCGCTGTACCATAATGGGTTTCCAGCTCTTCAATTGATGTGATGGGGGTCATGGATCGCATTCCTCGCTCGATTACGATCGAACAATAGACAGCACCCTGCGCATTGGCAAAGCACAAACAAAAAAAGAAGGGGCTCGAAAGCCCCTTCAAGGTATTGCCTGTTTTTTGTCCCGTTTCCCGAACGCCGCTCGATCAGACGTTGGTCATCGGAGGGATCTTGGCTTTGTGTTCACACCAAACGTGCGCCGCGTGTATTTGCGCGGAACAGTTCGAATTCTTTGTCTGCTTAGAAATTTGGATCAGCATTGTAGAAGCGCGCGAGGCCGGGCCAGAAACGTCATGCACTTGATGTGCATTTACGTTCGCTTGGGCGATATACATCGCCTCATTGGCCACACTCTTGTGTCGCTTCATTCTATACGTCCCCCATACAGACCAATTTCGCTTCATGTGCTGGCAGGCGAAGCATGATCTGGCTAATGAACAGCTATAGGCGAATCATCACGAATCAGTCAACATCTGGTGATTCGCGATTCGCACGTTGACGCTACGAAATCGCATCCTACGGGAAAGGTTGGGTATTTTTGAAATGCGCAGCTTTACAGACGCCCAAGCACGACAAGCCTTTGAGCAGACTCTAGAAAACCCCCCTCGATCAATTTGCGAGCGCAAACATTGAGCGCAATTCAGAGGGTCATTTGAACGAAAATGGCGGCCGAAAAAATATTTTCATGACCGCCACTTCTTTTGGCGAAATTGGTTAATTGGCCGCGTATTGCAACACTTGGCCGATGCGCAACGAGTTCGGGTTGCTGCGCAATGACGGGTTCTGCGCCAACAAGTCATCAATCGCCAACGCTGTGCCGTAGAGCTTAATCGCGATCAATGCGAGCGTATCACCTGACGCCACAACATAAGTGCTCTGAACGGCGGTCTGTCGAACAGCTTTTTGCGGTGCTGGCGCGAGCGCCGCCGCCTGAACACGTTTCACGGGTGCAGCGGCAACCACCTGCGGCTTTGGCTTTGGCGCGGCGCGCGGGGTTGGCGCTGCGATGCGCGCTAGTGCCGGCGCATTCCCAACCTGCCCCATGGAACGACGCACGATGGAATTCAAGAGACTGCCTTCTT
>NZ_JBDWVM010000482.1:0-16469 GCF_039984035.1 Planktotalea sp.
CGCGCCGCCGATTACAGCGGGCAGCGTGTTCGCGGAAGACCCCGTCGTGAGAGCCAGTTGATCATAGTGAAGCACTTCACCAGCCAAAAGCACTTCGCGCTTGGCAGCATCAATCTTGGAAACCGCGGCGCCCGTTTTCAGGGTGATGTTTTGATCTGAATAATAGCTTTCTGGACGCAAAAAGAGCCGCTCTAACGCCATGTCGCCCAAGAGGTAGGCCTTGGACAAAGGCGGACGCTGATAGGGGGGCACGGCCTCCTCACCGATCAAGGTGATGTCCCCGTCAAAGCCGGAGCTGCGCAGCTTGGCCACAAGCGAAGCACCTGCTTGACCTGCTCCAATCACAACAAAATGCGTCATATCTGCGATCCCTTCTTAAAACCTGTGGCGAAAGCCTGCACAGACCCTATATCGTTGTGAGAAGATAACGCAATTCCAACAAGGGCGACTCTCATGACAATCACCAAAGGCGACACGCTTCCCGCAGCAACACTGGTTCAAATCGGCGACGAAGGTCCCGCACCTGTGGCATTAGCCGAGAAGCTGAACGGACGAAAAGTTGTGCTGTTTGCTGTACCCGGTGCCTTTACCCCGACATGCCACTCTGCACATGTTCCGAGCTTTATCCGCACCAAGGATCAGTTTGATGCAAAAGGCGTGGACGAGATCATCTGCATCTCTGTTAACGATCCTTTTGTGATGAAAGCATGGGGCGATGCGACGGGCGCGGCAGCCGCGGGCATCACAATGCTATCTGATGCGGAAAGCGCATTCACCAAGGCGATTGGCATGGATTTTGATGCACCCCCTGCTGGTTTGATTGCCCGTTCCAAGCGCTATGCGATGCTTGTTGAAAACGGCGTTGTGGTCGCGTTGAACGAAGAAGAAAGCCCTGGCGCATGCGAAGTTTCTGCTGGTGAAGGCCTGCTCGACGTTATGTAAGCACTGAGTGAATTCAGACCTCAAAGGCGCGCTTTCGGGTGCGCCTTTTTCGTTGGGCGATCTCTATTCGTGCTCTTGAACGTTGGCTTTTTTGAAAGGGCCGTAGTCGGTCAGCACTTCGATATCCTGTTCGATCGCGGATCGCTCTGCTTTCAAATACTGTTCAATCGCCTCTGAGAACCCTTTGTCCCCAACCCAATGGAGCGAATGGGTTGTCACAGGCAGATAGCCACGGGCGAGTTTGTGTTCACCTTGCGCGCCCGCCTCGACACGTTTGAGACCACGTTCAATCGCAATATCAATCGCGCGGTAGTAGCACAGCTCAAAGTGCAGGCAGGGATGATTTTCGATGCAGCCCCAATACCGGCCATAGAGCGTTTCGCGCCCCACAAAATTCAAAGCGCCCGCAACAGGAACACCATCCCGTTCTGCGAGGATAAGATACATGTCATCGCGCATCGTTTCGTGAACGATGTCAAAGAAGGCGCGCGTCAGATAGGGTGTGCCCCACTTGCGTGCACCGGTGTCCTGATAGAACTGCCAAAAGGCATCCCAATGCTCCGGTTCGATCTGTGCGCCCGTTAGAACACGCACCTCACCGCCAAATGCGTTGGCTTGTTCGCGCTCTTTTCGAATGTTCTTGCGTTTACGAGAGGACATTGAGGCGAGAAACGCATCAAAGCTGCCGTATTCATCGTTCACCCAATGGAACTGCTGGCTGGTGCGCGACAGCAAGCCCATTTGCGCGCCCGCCTCTTTTTCCTCTTCGGTGCAAAAAGTGATGTGCAAAGACGATAGTTCGTTGTTCGCAGCCAGTTGCACCATGCCTTGGATCAACGCGGATTGCGCAGTTTCTTTTACATCCGCTTTCACGAGCAGGCGTCGTCCGGTTGCTGGTGTAAAGGGAATTGCGACCTGCAATTTAGGGTAATATCGACCACCAGCATTTTCATACGCATGGGCCCAGTTATGATCGAAGATATATTCGCCCTGAGAATTTGATTTCACATACATCGGCGCAACACCGATCAATTCACCATTTGAGCGCGCCAGCAGATATTGCGGCTGCCATCCCGTGCCTGTGCCAACCGACCCGCTTTGCTCTAATGCGCTGAGAAATCGATAGGTGCTAAAAGGATCAAACGGCGCACCGCCTGTTGCTGTCTCAGGACATGCGCAAGCGTCCCAATCCGCAGCTTCGATCTGGCTTAGGCTGCCGATGACTTCGATCTCGACGTCTTGCGCACTCATGCTTTTGGAATCTCGGCCAGATATTGTTCAAAGGTTATGTTCTCTGCCACCTTACGGGCCTCGATTTCTTGTGCGGCGCTTTTGACGGTCCAACACAAAATATGCGCGCCGCGTGCTTTGAGATCACTGACGCGAGGCGCGTTGAGATCATCAACCTGATGCGAAATGAAGCTCGCCCGAACTGTGTCGAAATCCGGGATGCCGCGTAAACGGTCCCGTGTCCCTTTTGGCAAAAGCGGCCAATCTTCCGCAGTGTAGGAGCTGGTGACAATGCCGCGCGCAATTTTTGGCGCGTGAATGGCCAGTTGTTGCACAGCATGCGGATTAAACGACATCAAAGCCAGTGGTCCGTGATACCCTTCGATATCTTTGGCGACTGCCTGCTCTAACCGCCCTACATTAGTGCCCATGACCCCGTCTTGATCTTTGATTTCGATCAGGAGCGGCACGCGCTCAGCCACAAGTTCAAGCACCTCAGGCAATGTTGGAATGCCCTCGTCGTTGCCGCGCAAAATCACACGGCCAAGATCGTTAGCAGATCGTTGTTGAATCGGGCCGCTATCATGGGCGAGCCGCCTTAGATCATAGTCATGAAAGACCATCGCTTTTCCATCGGACGACAGTTGAACGTCGATCTCGATGCCATAACCTGCCTCTATCGCGGCCAGAATTGCGGCGCGGCTGTTTTCGGGCCGTCCGCGATCAACATCATGCAAAGCGCGATGGGTTAAAGGCGTGTTTAGAAAAGCGGGGTCCAACGATATCATTTGATCTGAAAGATGCCTTCGATTTCAACTGCGACGCCGAAAGGCAAAGACGCAGCAGACACCGCCGAGCGTGCATGACGACCCGCATCGCCCAGTGCTTCGACCATGAAATCAGACGCGCCGTTGATCACCTTTGGTTGGTCCCCAAAGTCCGCCGTTGAATTCACAAAGCCCACCAATTTCACGACGCGCACAAGGCGATCCAAATCGCCGCCACATGCAGCTTTGGCCTGAGCGAGCAGCGAAATTGCGCAAGTGCGCGCAGCTGCTGCGCCCGCTTCTGCATCCATTGTATCGCCGAGCTTGCCAGTGATGAAACCATCAGCATCGTTTGAGATTTGCCCAGACACATGAACAAGATCACCGATTTGGACGAATGGCACATAGTTCGCGGCTGGCGCAGGGGCATCCGGCAATGTCACGCCAAGTTCAGCAAGTTTCTTTTCAAAAATTCCGCTCATACCCGTTCTCCTTCATATTTTGTTAATGACAGGCAAGCACGCACAAGACGCGCGCGCAAGCCTCAAACTTGGCGCGCTTTGGCCCGTTCACGAAGTAATGTAAAGACGCCAGCAAACACGATGATCAATGCGCCAATGACGACATTGGATCGAAGGGTTTCGCCAAAGACCAACAGCCCCAGCGCAGAGGCCCAGACCAGATGTAGGTAGGCAAAGGGCTGCACAGCGCTTGCCTCTGCGACCTCATAGCATTTGATCAATAGGAAGTGTCCGCTTGCACCGAGCAAACAGAGTAGCCCCATCCAACCCCAATCGCGCAGGCTCATAGGCTCCCAGAACATTGCGCCAGCGATTGTGACAACAACAACGCCTGAGACGCCTGTCCAAAAGAAACTGGTCGCTGCGCTGTCTTTTCGCGCCACATAGCGTGTCAACAATCCATACAGAGCGAACATCACAGCCGTGGCGAATGGGATCAGCGCCATGGGTGAAAAGACGCCCGCGCCTGGTTTCAATACGATGAGCATACCAATGAAACCTACGCCAATCGCGGCCCAGCGCCGCCACCCCACCTGTTCCCCCAAGATCGGACCTGACAGGGCCGCGATGATCAGGGGATAACAGGCAAAGACCGCATGGCTTTCGATAAGGCCGATATAAACGAACCCTTGAACGGCGATACAGATTTCAGCGACCAGCAAAACGCCCCTGAAAATTTGCAACTTGGGTTGCTCTGTTCGTACCGCTTTGCGCAAACCACCCGGTGCGCGCGCAGCGATGGTGATGACGAAAGCCGCAAAAAACCAATAGCGGATCATCACGATCATCATAACATTATATTCGCGCGCCAAATGCTGTGAAACGCCATCTTGCATCGCAAAAATGAACGTCGTCGCGATCATCAAGCCGATACCGAGCGAGGTGTTGTTTTGGGTCATGCGCGCAGGCTCGCGACGCTCATGTGACGCTTGCGTCCAAACCCTTTGACGCGTTCCACATCAAATCCAGCCTCATCTAAGCTGCGGCGCACATGGCCCGCGGCTGTATACGTCGCGGCGGTTCCGCCAGGCTTCGTATGTGCGCCCACTTCATTGAGCAGCTCCTCGCCCCAAAGTTCAGGATTTTTCGCAGGGGAAAACCCATCAAGGAACCACGCATCTGCCTTGTCTTGCCATGCAGGTAAGGTTTGACGCGCATCGCCAACGATCAGGTTAAATTTGAGCCCTTGGCAATTTGCACCATCTGCACCCAGCGCCGCAAGAAACTCTGCCGCGAGGTTCTCTAATTCTGGAAAGGCCGCAAGCGCCGTCTCCATTTGCGCCTTTTCGAGAGGGAAGGCTTCAAAACTGGTGAAGTGCAACGTGCCGCCTATGCCGCTTTCACGCCATGCTTGCCACGCCGTCAGCACATTCAATCCCGTGCCAAAGCCAAGCTCGGCAATGTGAAATCCATCGACAAAGCGCGCTGGCAAATCATTGCCAGCCAGAAACACATGCCGCGTTTCGGCCAAACCGTCGTGGAATGAAAAATACGGATCATCGAAACGCCGCGAAATCGGCACCCCGTCGTCGTTCCAATCCAATGCATCTGTCTGGTCGTTCATCGCGTCTTGCCTTACTGAGCGTGCTAGATGCATTGGACATGAGGCAGCGCAAATGGCAATGGCCGATATCACAATCTATGGCGCGGGGATTTTCGGGCTTTCGATTGCGTGGAGCTGCGTTCAACGCGGCGCAAAGGTGCAAGTGATTGATCCCCATGGCGTTGGCGCTGGATCAAGTGGCGGCGTCGTCGGTGCCTTGGCCCCGCATACGCCCGAAAATTGGAACGACAAAAAGCAGTTCCAATTCGAAAGCCTGATGATGGCGGAAGAATATTGGCGCACAATTGAGCAGATTGGTGGTAAATCTACCGGCTATGCGCGCTCGGGCCGGTTGCAGCCCTTAAATGATGATCGCGCGCTTGAGCTCGCCAAAGCGCGATCCTTGAACGCTATTGAGCTTTGGCAAGGGCGCGCGCGGTTTGACATCATCAATGCATCAGATGTGGGAGATTGGGCACCGAAGAGCGAAAGCGGGTTGCTTGCAAGTGATACGCTTAGCGGGCGGATGCACCCACGTATGACATGCGCTGCTTTGCAGGCCGCGCTGAAAGTGAAAGGCTGCCAAGTCATTGAACGCGGCACACCCGAGGGCATAATCGTTGAGGCAACAGGTTGGCGTGGCCTTGCGCATATTGCGGAGCAGATGGACCAAGCGGTTGGCAATGGCGTAAAGGGGCAAGCGGCCGTTTTGAAGTACCCTGCCGCCCAAGACGCGCCGCAACTTTTCGCGGACGCGTTGCATATCATCCCGCACGAGGATGGCACGGTTGCGATTGGTTCCACGACAGAACGAGAATTCGATGACCCCGATAGCGTCGATGACCAAATCGACGACGTGATCGCCCGTGCGCGCGCGTCTTTTCCCATATTGCAAAATGCGCCAGTTATCGAACGTTGGGCGGGTGTACGCCCGCGCTCTCGTTCGCGCGCTCCGATGATTGGTCATCACCCGTTGCGGGAAGGTGCATTTATTGCCAATGGCGGTTTTAAGATTGGGTTCGGCATGGCGCCCAAGATCGCTGAGGTTATGGCAGATCTCATTCTCGATGGCTGCGACACCATTCCAGAAGGCTTTCGCCCCGAAGCGTCGATACGCTCACGCTCTTAATTGAATGACGCTCATACCAGCCGACTTGGCGGCTTGGACGCCTTGGGGCGAATCCTCGAGCACTAAAACCTTGCCATTCGCATGTCCTAGACGCTCAGCCGCTAATTCGAACATTGCAGGAGATGGCTTTGGCGGGACGTTGTCTGAAATACAAACGACAGTTTCAAACAACTCCTTAATGCCCACGCTCGTGAGCAAAAGATCTGACACAGAGCGCTCCCCATTGGATGCGATTGCCAATGGTATGGAGCGTGCCTGCAAGGCCTTTGCGAGCTTGATGGTTGCTTCGATAGGGCGCGCGAGGTGGGCCACGTTTTCATAATTTGTGATGCTCCTCTGACATGCGCGTTCCACATCAAACTCTGCGCCAATGGTATCGCGAAAGGCTTCAAACAGGCTCTTCCTGTCGAGACCATTTCGCGCAGTATACCATTGCGCTGACATCTCGTGCCCTTGCTCTTGCGTTCCCGCTTGCAAACAGAGCGTATGCACCTGCGCGCTATCGATCAACGTGCCATCGCAATCAAAAATCACTGCGTCGAATTCTTCGGCCACGATGACATCTAACCAATCATCAGACACCAAGTCATGAGACTTGCCCGCGTGGGTATAAGTGGACTGCACGACTATACGCCCACAATGCGCGCGTGGTCTGTTTCAATCTCGACCGAGACTACGTCACCCTGTTTAAACGGGTCTACCTTAACCGGCGCGATGATGAACAAAGATCCAACATCGGTTTCGACTGTGTATTGAATTTCTTTACCCAAATACGCGGCATAGCTGACCTCACCCTTTAAGCCCGATCCACCCGGCGCACCAAGTTTTAGCGCATGAGGACGCAAGACCATTTGAGCGGCCCCTTTTGCGATTTCAGGGCTTGGCACAGTATAACGTTGGCCGTCCAGAACCGCGGATGCCAAGCCGTTTGCCGCCTTTTCCACATCACACGCAACGAGGTTCGCATCGCCAATGAAGTCAGCGATGAAAGCCGAACTTGGCGCTTCATAGAGGTCAGCTGGCGTTCCGATTTGGGCAATTTCTGCGTTGTTCATGACGATGATATTGTCTGACACGGCCATCGCTTCTTCTTGGTCGTGGGTCACGTAGACAGCTGTCAGGCCGAGGCGCTGTTGAATTTGACGGATTTCTTCGCGCACGTGGCGGCGCAATTTGGCGTCCAGATTGGAGAGGGGTTCATCGAGCAACAAAACCTCGGGTTCCAACACAATAGCGCGGGCCACGGCGACACGTTGCTGCTGGCCGCCCGACAGCTCGCTAGGCAGGCGGTCGCCAAAACCGGCGAGACCGACAAGCTCTAATCCCTCTTCTGCTTTTGCAGCGGCTTCGGCCTTTGGCACGGACTTCACCGTCAGGCCGTAGGCGATGTTTTCACGTACTGTCATATGCGGGAACAGGGCGTAGGATTGGAACACCATCGACACCTTCCGGTAGGTCGCAGTCAAATGCGTGACGTCCTCGCCGCCGATCAGAATTTTGCCCTGCGTCGCCATTTCCAAGCCTGCGATCAGACGTAGGGTTGTGGTTTTTCCACAGCCGCTTGGCCCTAAGAGGGTCACCAGCTTGCCGGGCTCAATCGCCAAGTCCAGTTTCTTGAGCGCTGTGACATCGCCGTATTTCTTGACGACACCTTCAAAACGAACGGAACCAGTTTGCGTATTTGTCATGTTCATTTCCTCACGCCGCCTTTGCGGCTTTTTGAACGCGGTCAGTACGGCGCAAACGGCGCGTACCGACCAAAAGTTGTAGAAGAAGAATGGCCGCCAGCATTGTGACGATCAGCACAGCAGAATAAGCGATGGCGAGACCGAATTCGCCGTTCTCAACCCGTCCAACGATAAAGGCAGTAGCCATGTTGTGTTTGGCGCTGACAAGGAAGATCACAGCACTGACAGAGGTGATCGCCCGCACAAAGCTGTATGTCAGCGCGGCCAAGATGGCAGGTCCCATCAGCGGCAGGATCACACGGCGCACGGTGGTAAAACTGTTCGCACCGAGCGTGATCGACGCCTCATCCAAGCTTTTATCAAGCTGGCTCATCGCGGCAATACCGCCCCGCACACCGACGGGCATGTTGCGAAAGACAAACACGATGATCAGGATGATCGACGTTCCTGTCAGTTCAATGGGTGGGAAGTTGAACGCCATGATGTAGCTCACCCCGATCACAGTGCCGGGAATGGCAAAGCTAAGCATCGTGGAAAATTCGAAAAGGTCCTTACCGACGAACTTTTGGCGCACCAAGAGGTAAGCGGTAGACAGACCGACCAAGGCCGTGAGGGGTGCCGCGATGGACGAGATGGTCAGCGTCGTGAAGTAGCTATCCCAGGCGACCCCAGTGAGCCGCCAATTGGCGAAATCGATGCCGAAGGCCCGAATGTAGTGATCGAAGGTAAAGCTGTGATTGTATCCCCAGAGTTTCACGAAACTTCCGAAAATGATCATCGAATAGACGATCATTGTTAGAGCGGCCCATGGCAAAGCCACGGCATAGCAGGTTGCTTGCAAAATCGGGTTCAAGCTGGCGTTTTGACCACTGTCCGCCTTGCCTGTGATTGTCGCATAGGATTTTTTCCCAAGCCACAAACGCTGCGCCATGAAGGCCGTCATCGTGAGCGATAGAAGCGCGATGGCTAGGATCGCCGCTTTTGCAGGGTCGGCCACGGCACCAACGATCGCAAAGAAAATCTCGGTCGACAGAACGCTATAGCCGCTCCCCAGTACCAAGGGATTGCCGAAGTCTGCAATGCTTTCGATGAAGCCCAGTAGGAAAGCGTTCGCAAGACCGGGGCGCATGAGGGGAAGCGAGACAAATCGGAATGTTTGCCAACGGTCCGCATCCAAGGTTTGCGAGGCTTCTTCCATCGAGGGGCTGACGCCTTGCACGACACCAATAAGAACAAGGAATGCAATTGGCGTGAAGGACAAAAGCTGCGCAAAGTAGACACCCCAAAACCCATAGAGCCAGCGCGTTTTTTCCCAACCCAACATGTCGGCAAAGAATTCCGTGACTGTGCCAGCGCGACCAAACAGAAGGATCAAGGCAAGTCCGATCACAAAGGGGGGCGTAATAATTGGTAGCACGGTCAGAACACGCAGCAATTTCTTGGCGCGGAAATCTGTGCGTGTGAATATCAGCGCAAAGGTGAGACCAAGCAGGGTTGTCCCTAGGCCGGTCATAACTCCAAGGAAGAGTGAGTTGATCGCTACCCCGCAAGAACGGGCGCCGATCAGGCAGCCAAGGCCCCAGATATCACTGCTAAAGAAACGCGGGAAAAACTGGGTCAGCGAATAGCCGTCTTCTACCTCAAAGGCGCGTACAAGAATGTGAATAACAGGGAAGAACACGAAGATCGCAACAAGGGCGATGATCAAGCCAATCGTGCTCACGACAAAGGCATCCCCCTGCCCTTTGCCCGATTGAGACAGTGAAACCGTTGCGGCAAACAGCAAGGCAATTGCGCAAATTCCCGCTCCTGCGCCCATGCCTGCTTGGCCCGCCATGATGACATCGCCCGTCAAAAGACCTTCAAAAATGCGTGGCCCTGCGCGCACAATGGCAAGCCCTTGTAGCGCCATAAAGGCGAGACCTGCTAGGGCTGTCACGAGCGTCATTTGCGCCCGCTTCACAGGTTCGGAAATTGTGAATTGCAGGATCAATGCAAGGGCAAGCGCGATGCCCGATGGGGCCAACCACCATTGACCCGCGAAAACGTTCCGCAAACCGGTCGAAGCCACGCCATCAATAATCCAAGAGGGATCAAACAAACCGTCCTCGGTCATGTGCCAAGGCAGCAATACAAAACCGGCAAGACCGATCAGCAGCCAAATCAAGACTGTCTTTTTCATGTGTTTTTCCACGTAAATAAGATGGATGCCCCGCCAAGGCGGGACATCTGTTCCCGTTGAGCCGACAAAAAGCGGCCCAATGGACTATGGATATTTATTGTTGTGGGTTTGGATCGCCGACTTCTTCGTCCCAACGCGCCAACAGACGGCTACGTGTTTCGCTTGAACCGTAGGTCGCGAAATCATAGTCGATCAGTTTGATCGAAGCGAGATCGGGCGACTCAGGTGCCACTGTCGCATTCGAGTTTGATGGAACCTGGAATGCGCCGACTTCCGGCGCGCGCGACTGGGTTTCAGCGCTCAAAGCAAATTCAACCCATGCTTTTGCGCCGTCCAAGTTACGCGCGCGTTCAATGATAGACACTGCGCCGACCTCATATCCCGTGCCTTCGCAAGGCGCGACGATCTTGAGCGGGAAGCCTTGTGAGGCCAGCTTAACCATGTCGTGCATGAAGCCAATAGACACGCCAGTTTCGCCGCGTGCCGCAGCTTTGGACGGTGCCGAGCCTGACTTGGTGTAAGAATTCACGTTCTTGCCAACCGCGGTCAGTTTGACCATTGCTTCGTCTTCGCCGAAGAGCTGAACAAATGTTGCCAATTCGGTGTAGGCCGTGCCAGAGCTGTTCGGGTTTGCCACCTGAATTTCACCCACAAAACGTGGGTCTTCGAGATCGGCCCAGCATTCCGGCGCTGCGATGCTTTTTTCTGACAAGATGTCTGCATTATAGGCAATGCCGAGTGCACCGGCATAAATACCAACGGCGCGTCCGTTGGAAATCTCAGCCATGTTTTGCGCCCAACCGAGCAGCTCGCTCGTATCAACACCAGAGGCCTGCGTCAGACCTTCTTCGGCAGCGATCAAATGTGGATCGCCCGTGCCGCCCCACCAAACGTCGATCTTCGGGTTGCCCGCTTCGGCGCGGATTTGCGCGAGTGTTTCGCCCGTTGATTTACGTACCATCAAAACGTCAGTGTCTGGGTTTTCAGCCTCAAACGCCGAAACCATCAAATCACACCAATCTTGCTCAGCGCTGCAAACAACGCTGAGTTCATCAGCCCAAGCGACTGCGCCAGATGCCATCAATGCGGCAACAGAAATTAATCCTAGTTTCTTCATTCCGTCCTCCCTTAGAATGTTAACACCGACCACGCTCCTCCGCGGTGCTGTGCCTGTTCTTTTCTAAGGAATGCTTCAATTGCGCGACACAGAAGCGCTGTGAACAAAGCTACAGATGGGCGGTAACTTCGTTAACATCGTTACACTCTCGCTTTGAAATTGTAACAATCGAAACAATTAAGCCTGCGACGGCCCCGTGTCCTTGGTGTTAATACGGGCTGAGCGAGGAGACTTAGCGTGTCACGACCTAAAATCGGAATTGTAGATGACGAAGCCGCAATGCGCGACGCATTGGTCGCGCTATTGGCCGAAAACCAGTTCGATCCTATCCCCTTGGCCAATATCGCTGAATACCGCGCGGCGTCGACACGCATGTCTCTCGACCTTGTATTGATCGATCTGCAGTTGCGCGATGAGAGCGGCTTAACCCTCGCTATGGAAATTCGTAGAACTCAGGATTTGCCGATTGTCATGCTCACGGGTCGTGGTGATGAAACTGATAAGATCGTCGGGCTGGAAATTGGCGCTGACGATTATGTGCTCAAGCCGTTTAATCCCCGCGAATTGGTGGCCCGTATCCGCGCCGTGCTGCGCCGCTATGGGAAGTCAGAAGATCGCCCAGCGATTGGCCCCAAGCAAACGCGCGTCTCCTTCGGGCGGCTCACTGTGGATCAAAAACAACGCATTCTTTTCGACGAGGCGGACAATGAAATCTCGCTCACCAATGCCGAATATCGCCTTTTAGAATACTTCCTAGTGCGGCCAAACGAAATCATTCCCCGTGTCGAATTGCTGACCGAACTCGGAAACGATCTGACAAAATACGTGGATCGTACCGTCGATGTGTTGATCCTAAGACTGCGGCGCAAGATTGAGGAAAACCCATCCAAACCGGTCCATCTGCAAACACGGCGCGGGCAAGGTTATATCTTCGTCACTGATACTGTGCGCGGGCAATTCTGATGCGATTGGTGCCCCGTTCGGTTCGAGGGCGCCTTTGGGCTGCACTTGGGCTTTTGTCGCTGGCGATCATCTGCATCAGCGCGTTGACGTGGATTGCATTACAGCGGGTCGAAACGCGTCTGCAAGAGTTGCACCAACAGTCATTGGGTCAGGTGGCTCAAGCGATTGATCTTTCTAAACGTTCGTCAGACCTTGCAACGTCAGCGCCCTATTTGCTGAATCAACGGTCAAACTTTCTCATTCAGCAAGAAGGCACGAAGCTACTTAATGTCTTGGCGCGCGTGCGCCGTGAATGGCCGACCTCAAGCACCGCAGATACGGACCGCGAAGCCCTCACTGCCCTGACGATTGAGATGGAAAATGGCATCGTTGATCTGGTGAAGGCCTCGCAGTCCTTGGACCAAGTGCAGGCGGTTGTGCGCGCCCGCGTTGCGGAGCTTAGCACGTTGCGCGAAGAGGTTATTTCACGCGTCGAAGACCAGAGCACAGATATGCAAGAGCGTTTGATCTGGTGGACATTGCAAAGCATGAATGCTGACGCGCTCAATGCCGCCTATGCGGACAATCTGATCGGCGTTGGTGAAGAACATCGTCACTATCAACGCAAAGCGCAACTAGCTGTGGTAGGCGATACCGCGAATGAACAGGCTGAGTACTTGGGCAAGTTGAATGCGCTCGTTCGCGGCGACAGCGGCGTTTTCGAGCTGCGGCGCGAGGAATTGGGTCTGACGCTTGATGCACAGAATGCTCTGTTTCGGATCAGGCGTGATGCAAACCACATTAATGAACTTGCCTCTGACTTTGCCAAACGCGCCGAAGCGGTCCTTACCCAAGAGCGCAGTTCCTCCTCAAATATGATCCAGTTCGCCCGTGTCTCTGTCGCCACGATCAGTTTGGCCGCGCTTTGTCTTGCCTTGGTCGCCGCGCTCTATGTGTCGCGCTATATCGCTTACAACGTCGGACGCGTGTCCGAGGCAATGGTGCGTCTAGCCAATGGTGATCGCAGCAGCGTGTTGCCTCGTCGGCTTGGCGGCGATGATGAAATTGGCGACTTGTTTCGGTCTTTTCGCAGCTTCCGCGCGAACGCTTTCAGGTTGGACCGCTCGAACAGGCAACTTGATCAACGCAATGCGCTGTTTGAGAAGGTATTCGCCAATATCACGGACGGGATCGCCATAACCGACAATACAGGCAAGCTCACAGCGTCCAATCCCGCCTTTGAGCGCATTTTGGGTATCACGAAAATCAAGGCCTCCTTTGTCGACTGGCTTTATCAATCCGCTTTCGGCAATTCCGCCAAGGACGCTGGATTGAGCGTTCAGCATCGTGGGCATTTGGTTTTGAAATCTGCGAAAGGCGACGTACTGGAAATCCGCGCCAGCCGTTTGCCCGATGAAGGGCGTGTTTGGTTGATCTCTGACGTCACCGAACAGCATCGCGTGGCAGAGCGCTTGACCCAGATCGACCGGATAGAGTTGCTCGGCAAGCTCGCTGGCGATACGGCGCATGACTTTGCAAACATCCTTTCGACCATTCGAACGCATGCTCATCTGCTGTGCGGGCAAGAGCCAAAGGCGAGCAATGTAGCTGCCATCGAAAATGCAGTTGATTACGGCGCGTCCCTGACGGACAGGCTGCTGGCCTTCGCACGCAAGCAGCCTCTGTCGCCAGAAGTTTTCGATCTGAATGCGCTTGTCGAAGGCATGGCCGAATTGGTGGAAATAGGATTGAAACCAGATGTTCAGCTTAAGGTGACGACAGCGCTCGCGCCGCTTCATGTACGCGCTGATCCCGGGCAGCTGGAATCTGCGATTTTCAACCTTGTTCTGAACAGCAACAACGCCATCGAAAGCGCTGGAACGATCCATATCGCCCTGAGCAAAACGAAAGACGATCACGCCGAAATCACTGTGTCCGATACCGGTTCGGGGATGCCAAAGAGTGTACAATCCAGGGCTATTCAACCCTTCTTCACGACCCGCGCTGGAGAGGGTGGCACCGGACTTGGCCTGTCGATTGTCTATGGTTTTATCAATCAATCTGGCGGCAAATTAGAAATCGACAGTCAGGTGGGCAAAGGCACCAGCGTACTCGTTTCACTGCCCTGCGCCGATGACCCTGTAGATGCGGCAGAATTTCTTCTTTCTGGAAAAGCGATGGTGGTTGATGACAACGAGCGTGATCGCAAAGTCACCGAGAAGGCGCTAAAGGCACTTGGCTATGAGGTGAAAACCTTTGCCAGCGCTGCAGACGCCTTAAAGGCGGTTGAAAGGGAAGCGTTTGACCTCTTCGTAAGCGACTTTGATCTGGGAGGCTCTCAAGACGGTTTGGATGTCTTAACAAAAGTGAAAGAGCACGCACGAGAAGCGCGACGTATCCTGATCAGCGGCAAATCATCGATGAGCGCTTTTCACGCCAATGATGTCACCTTCGTCCAAAAGCCTGTGAGCTCGAAGAGCTTGTCAGCCGCGCTCCGTAAAGAAAGCGCGACTGGATGAGTGACCAACTAAGTGCTTTTTGCGCGTGTCCCGGTTTGAATTGTTAAGCCTTTCTTCAATGTGGTGACATACCTGTGGCGATCATTAAGTGGTGCGCCTGATGATGGGCACCAATCGTCATGACCCCATAGAAACCAAGCGCAGCGATCTTGCTGCGTTCCGCCTCATCGGCAACGGTGATCATCATTACAGCCCCGTTCGAAATTGGCGATGTTGTCACTTGCCAACCGGTCTTCGCCGCCAACATCGGGCTATGCGCCATTACCATCTTTTGAATCGAGAGCGAGACGTTTCCGTCGCCTGTGATCTCAAAAGTGATGTCAGCACCGTTTTCTTCTGCACGCACAGTCGAACGCGTTGTCACGTTGTCCATGTCAACGAGGTGATCGCGCAAGGCTTGGATATCGACACTGTCCCAATCCGTCGCTGGATCATCGCGCAAGACCGACACGATTTCGGCGATAGCGGCGAATTGGGATTGGCCGGTTTCAGCAAGCCCTGCTCCACCATGGTTGCTGTGAGCGTGTTGTGCCAACATGGGCGTGGCGCTGATCAGTAGTATCGCGAGTGTTTTGGTTAATGTCATTGAGGCCTCCTTCATTTATTGAAGAGGTAGTTGACCAATGGCTACAACAATATGATCTTGATCATATGTCTTATGATCTTTTGAACGCTTTGCCCGAAACAGCCATTCGGGTAATCCCAACCTCAGTTGGTGACGTTTTGTTTCGGCAGGACGCGCCGACGACGGGTCTGTACCGCGTCCAACGTGGGTGCGTGACGCTCAGCAGAACCACACTTGCGGGTGATACGTTGACCCTGCATCGCGCAACCGAGGGTGATCTATTTGCTGAAGCCTCCGTCTTTTCAGATCGGTATCACTGCGATGCCATCTGTACAGCCGCGGGCGAAGTGCAGCATATCGCGAAAGATGCGATCCTAAACCAGTTGTCTCATGACCAAAACTTCGCTTTGTCATTCTCTTCGGTGTTGGCTCGACAGGTTCAGAGTTATCGATTCTTGCTGGAGATCACTGCGATCAAATCGGCAGAAGATCGCGTTTTGGCCGCTGTGTCAGCGGGATATCTGAGTGGGACCGTCACAGAGTTTGCGACCCGCATTCATTTGACACAGGAAGCTTGCTATAGGGCCTTGCGGGCCTTGTGCAATCAAGGGCGACTTCGCCAAACAGGGCGAGGGCAATACGTGTTGAAGGACCAAGCAAAACGCCTAAGTTCTCGTTGATCTAGCGCGGATTGGCAGGTTTTAGTTCGGCAAAGTCAACACGGATGTCAGCACCGCTGTCGTCAAGAGCACAGCCGCAATCACGATCCACTCCAAGGAAATCGACTTGGCTAAGTGCTTTGCGGCGGCTGTATCACCCTTTGCCATTTGGGGGATAAACCGAAGTTTGTTCGCTGCTGCGAGGCCGAGCAGTCCAGCGACGAGTAACACCTTGAGAAGGAGCGCTTGACCGTAGCTGCTACGGAATAAGGCCGACACCGAGCCGACCAAAGTGTAGGTCATGAATACACCTGCTATGATGAGCAGCGGGACGAATGCTGCGGCGCGTTTACCAAAACGCGCGCCAAGTGCTGTTGCGGTTGCGATCTTGCTTGCGTCTGACGCCAAGGCTCTCAGCGGAGTAAGAACACCGATCCAAAAGGAAATGGCAACCAAATGGAATAGTAGAAGGGCGTTCAACATCGGGTTATCTAGAGTGGGAATATGCCCCGTCAGCGTAAAAGACCAAAGTGTCAGAGCGCTGCCGATCAACGTGAGCGCCACGCCAAGTCGGCCAATGAACAACCCGACGATCAGCAGGCCTAGTCCCATCACCCGTAACGCAAAGGCTGTACCTACGGGCGTTGACCACAGCAAAGCAAGCA
>NZ_JBDWVM010000483.1:0-2958 GCF_039984035.1 Planktotalea sp.
CACGTCTGGTCCTAATATCCCCGTTCGGAGCCTCCGGTGGGGATATTTCAAAAAAGTGAAGGGTTTAGAACGGCAGTTTCATATCTGCAGGCAGGCCAAGGCCTTCGGTCAGTTTACCCATTTCGCTTGCGGATTTATCAGCAGCCTTTTGTTGGGCTTCTTTGATCGCGGCGAGAATGAGGTCTTCAACGATCTCTTTTTCATCGCCGTTGAAGATGGAAGGATCAATGTCCAGTGCTGTCAGTTCGCCCTTGGCCGTTGCTGTTGCCTTCACAAGGCCCGCGCCACTTTCGCCAACGACCATCATGCTTGCCAAGTCTTCCTGCAACTGGGCCATTTGGTCCTGCATTTCTTTCGCTTTTTTCATCATGCCCGCCATATCGCCGAGCTGGCCTAGTCCTTTGAACATTTTTATCTCCTGAGTGGTTTGGGCTTAGATAAGGGGCCAAGTGTCGTGGGGCAAGCGGTCCAAGAGATTGTCTCTGTTAAGACCTCAGGGAAACTTTGGCTTCAGCGTGTATAGGACGTAATTTTCGGGCGTATGCCCTTACAGAGTTCTGAGAACGCAGCTTTTTTATCAGCTAGGCGAAGAGCATTCGAGAAGGATAAAATTTGAGCAGTCGAGTTTTCGACTTTGTGAATGTACCATTGATTACGGTGATATCTCCAAAGAATAGCTCCGCAAAATTGCTGTTTCGCACTGGCCTTCGAGCCAAATACGACGCTTGTATAATGACCGTTTGGAAATCCTGCGGGATGACGCAGTTCTCTAGGTTGAACAATGACATGAAGCGTCGAACCTGAGAATTTGACACCGCGGCTTTGCATGGATTGAAGAACGTCAACCGGCTTATCCTTGCGCCTTAGTGTTTTAAGGCGTGGGTCTAGTTTTGCTGCGACCAAATCTAGTCTTCCAGCATCGATTTCTTTGAAGATAGTATTGGTGTGTTTCGCCGCATCTTGCAGTTTTTCATTGGGATCGTCGTGAGCAAGAACTGCGGTATTGGAAATGGTTAGTGTGAAAAGCGTTAGAAAAGCAATTTTGGTAACACGTAGCATTTAGTCTTCCTCAAACGGATCCCACTCATCTTCCACCTCAGGCAGCGCTTCTGCGAAGGCCTCGTTGGCGATGTCTTGGGTGGTTTTGATGTCGATGATTTTGGCACTTGGAAACGCCTCAAAAACGGCTTTGACCAAGGGATGCTCGGCCGCTTCATCCTTGAGTGCGATATCTGCGGCGTCGCGTTTTTCTGCGATGGTTTCTGCGCCGCCCTCATTCACAAGTGTGACGGCCCAGCGGTTGCCGGTCCAAAGCTGTAGTTTCTGGCCAAGGCGCTGCGCAAGGTCCGCAGGTGCGTTTTGGTGCGGTTCGAACTCAATACGACCCGGCTGGTAGTTGGCGAGGCGCACGCCACCTTCGACCTCAACGAGTAGCTTTACATCACGATTGGCACGTATGAGTTCGACGACGTGATCAAATGTAGGAAATCGTTCAAGCGTTTCCGCATCAAGCTGTTGGGCGGTGGCCGCTCCGCCAGCTGCGCCGCCTGATGTAGTCATGCGGGATTGGGCGCTAGCAACTGTGGTTGTTCCTGCGCTCATGCCGCCGCCGCCACCGCCACCAGATGGGCTCGGCGGGGGTGGTGTGTCTTGAAGTTTACGGATCAATTCCTCTGGGCTGGGCAGTTCGGCGACGTGTGTTAGGCGAATGATCGCCATTTCCGCCGCCATCATAGAGTTCGGCGCGCTTGCCACCTCATCGAGGGCCTTAAGCAACATTTGCCACATTCGGGTCATGGCGCGCATGGGCAGATCGGTGGCCAATTGTAGACCACGGGCGCGCTCATCTGGCGACACGGTTGGATCGTCGGCGGCGTCAGGCGTGATCTTTACGACAGAGATCCAGTGGGTGATTTCGGCCAAGTCGCGCAAGACGGCCATTGGATCAGCGCCAGCCGCATATTGCGCGCCAAGCTCTGTCAGCGCCGCTGCAGCGTCACCGCGCATGATCATCTGGTAGAGATCCAGAACGCGGCCGCGATCAGCTAGGCCGAGCATCGCGCGCACTTGTTCAACCGTTGTTTCGCCCGCGCCATGGCTGATTGCCTGATCCAGCAAGGACGTCGCATCACGGGCAGAGCCTTCGGCGGCGCGTGTGATCAGTGCCAAAGCGTCATCATTGATTTGGGCGTTCTCGCCCTTGGCGATGCGTTGCAGCATGCCAATCATGTCTTCGGGCTCAATACGGCGGAGATCGAAACGCTGACACCGCGAGAGCACTGTCACGGGAACTTTGCGAATCTCGGTGGTCGCAAAGATGAATTTCACATGGGCTGGGGGTTCTTCCAATGTCTTCAACAGAGCGTTGAAGGCAGAGGTCGACAGCATGTGGACCTCATCGATGATGTAAATCTTGTAGCGCGCTGATGCGGCGCGGTAATGCACGCTTTCAATAATTTCACGAATATCGCCAACACCCGTGCGCGATGCAGCATCCATTTCCATGACGTCCACATGACGCCCTTCCATGATGGCCGTGCAGTTTTCGCAAACGCCGCAGGGTTCGGTTGTTGGACCGCCGTTTCCATCGGGTCCGATACAGTTGATGCCTTTGGCGATGATCCGTGCGGTCGTTGTTTTCCCGGTGCCGCGGATACCTGTCATGACAAAGGCCTGCGCAATGCGATCCGCCTCGAACGCATTTTTCAGCGTGCGCACCATGGCTTCTTGGCCGACGAGATCGACAAAAGTCTCTGGGCGATATTTGCGCGCGAGGACGCGATAGGCGGTGTCAGGAGTGTCTGTCATGTGCGCTTTCAGATTCGAACCTTTTGCCAAGGTAGGGCGCGTGCGCTGCCTCGTCTAGCCGATTGAGCGAAAGGAGGCTACAGTTTGCGCAAATTAGTAAGGAGTATCGCCATGCGGTTGCGTGGAACCCGAGGAAGTCGGAACATTGAA
>NZ_JBDWVM010000484.1:0-4874 GCF_039984035.1 Planktotalea sp.
GTTTCCCACCTGACTGGGGACCAAGTTTTAAGGTTGATGGTCCCCAACATGCGCAATTATCAATTAACTGACAAAGGGTTCCCAAATTTGATGTTTTGAGTTGTGCACAGCTTGATTACATTGTCGGATGTATCAACGTCAGCCAACGTAGCGTTGTGATGTGCAATGATCTGATCTTGGCGCAGCCCGCCCGCGTCACCTGTACAGTGTCCATCAGCCAACAACATGACATCAAACCCAAGCGTCACGGCGCGGCGCACGGTGGTGTCGACACAATACTGCGTCATGCATCCGCCAACGATCAACCTTGTTGCGCCACATTGGGTCAGTCGCGCCAACAAGTCCGTCTCATGAAAGCTATCGCACGCCGTTTTGTGTACGACGATATCTCGATCTGACGGTTGCAAACTTGGCACGATGTCCCAACCTTTTGAGCCAACCTCAAGCCTATGATCAGGCGGACCATCATTTTGTACGAGGACTGTAGGCACACTATGCTTTGCCGCGGTGGCTTTAAGCACTGCCAAACGCGCCACCATCTCATCGAAGTACTGCTTCACTGCGGGCATACGGTCGGGCGCGGCAGAGCCATCTAAAATTGCTGTCTGCACGTCTATGATTAATAATACATCTGTCATTTCAATCTCCTGATGGTTTGGGTCGCGCGCGGTATGCTGCATAGGTCTTGAGGCCGGGATGCCGCTTTACTGCCTCCCATGCTCGCATGATGTCGGCACGGGGGACGCCTGCATTTGCAGGATCCGCCTGAAAGTCGGTGATAAAGTTGTTCATCCGTGCGGACGGAATTTGCGGCAGCCGCCCGTCTGTTTGCATCAAAGCCATCAGCCGATCGGCAAGCATCTGGTAGGTAAAGCGCGTTTTCCGGCCTTGTTGCTGTCGCCGCCAATCGTTCAACCAATACCATTGACCGGACTTTGCTTTGGTGCCGGGCGCATATGCTTCGACCAGCGATAGCAGGAATGCTTTGGTACGTTTGTCCCCAACATAGTTCTCCACCACAGTTGAAGCGATCAGATCATCCCGTACCTGTTGTGACTTTCGCGGTGATGTGATCTCGGCTTGCGGCACAACCCCAGTCGTCAGGAACGACCTGATTAGACCCTCCAGTTCCGTCTTACGCAGGTTGCCCGTTTTAATCCCGATGTTCTTGGCAAAGGCCTTGATCTCAACTGCATAGAAGTACCCATCATCGAACGCTTCGGGCTTCATCTGTTTGGAAAGAACGGTCATGTGTTCGCCTCTTGATTGGGCGCATTGGAGGGTCGTGTTACGATGATACCACCGGTCACAATCAGGGTCCCGCCAAACAGGGCCAACAGTGTTGGGACCTCATTGAAGGCCACCCATCCCAGTAATGTCGCAAAGATGATCCAGCTATAGCTGATCGGGGCGAGGCGTGATGCGTTTACAAGGCGGTACGCCTTGATATTGAAAAACTGGGCGGCAATCGCGATTGGGCCGACGATAACAAAGGGCGCAATGGCCCATTGCAACAGGTGGCCCAAGTTAAATGTCACAGCGCAGATCAGCATCATGATCAGTGCCCCAAAGCCATTCACATACAGCAAAACCCCAACCGCGTGTTCGTGCCGCGCAAGCACTTTGATGTACAGTGTTTCAATCGCAATAAAGACGGCCCCAGCGAATGCAGCAAGAGCGCCTATTTGGTTCGTCGCGCCCAGATTATCCAGATCAAGCGTCTGGGATATGATTAACAGCGCACCAAATGCAGAAATTGCGCAGGCCACCCAATGCCGCATCTGTATGACTTCTTTCAAAAACACACCCGCCAGCAGGATCACGACCATTCCCTGCGTTAATCCAATCGATGTAGCGTAAGCCACGGGTATCGTCGCTGCGGCATGAACTGCGCAGATACCGCCCATGGCCCCGAACGTGGCTCGTAGTAAGTGCTGGGATGGCCTTGGCGAACGGATCTCATGGAATGGGATTTTCGCGCAGATCACGGCTATTACTGTGGTAAGAAACCCGCCCGCATAGCGGATCGTCATCAACGCAATCGCAGGAAACGCACCGTCCGCGAATTTGCCCATAGCAAAGACAGGCGTGAACAGTGCAGACCCTATCAGGCAAAAGAAAACACCTTTGTAAAACAACTTCCAGCTCCTTCGGTTTCTGACCTAATAAGAGGCGCACAGACCTTTGGACTAGGCATTGAGGTGAATAACACCTATGCATTTAGGCATATGAAAAGATTAGGAGATGCATGGTGAAGTGGGAGGACCTTCAGCTTTTTGAGGCTGCCGCACGGATGCGCGGGATCGCAGCTGCTGCGAAAACCCTGCATATCGGCCAACCCCAGCTTAGCCGTCGTTTGATGCGGTTCGAGGATGTGATCGGCACGCGGCTGTTTGACAGAACGCCGAACGGATTGATGCTGACCCCCGCAGGTGAACGCCTGTTGCCCGTGGCGCAAGAGATGCGTGAGGTCGCGAACAAGGCCGAGCGGATGAAGCCGGAACTTGCATTGGATGCCCGCCGCACCGTGCGCTTTTCCTTAGACGAGGTGCGTGAGCGGTTCATCCTGCAAAATGCGAAAACCCTCAAAGACGCGTTGCCCGGCATCCAGATTGAGGTCTTCTCCTCTCAAGAGCACCTTGACCATGCGGCCCGCGAAACGGACATTCAAATCCGGTCGTGTTTGCCTGAGACAGATACGTTAGTGGCTCGCAAATTAGGGTTTCTAACGTACCGTGTGTATGTAGCCAAATCCTACGAGAGCGGCGAAAACACGGCCCCCATAGACGATCCTAACTGGATCATCATTGGTGCCGCGCGCAGTTGGTATCCCGAAATCACGCAGTGGTTCGAAAGTACGGTCGGACTGCAATCCGCGTTTCGGGTGAATACGCAAACTGCAGTGCTTCACGCTTTGGAGGCAGGTGCCGGCTACGGGATACTACCCGAATTTATGGGCGATGACTCTGACCAGTTACACTGTGTCGAAGAATTTGGTGCCGTCCATGTCTCGCAAGAAAACCTGATCGTGCATCGAGATGTGCTGCGTGATCCGATTGTGCGTAAAACAGTAGATGCAGTGTCCGCACTATATAAAAACAGCCAAAAAGCTAGTTTAGCTAAGAAAACAGCAGCCTGAAGAACCTTTAAACTTGCGTTACACCACCGTGGATCACGGAAACAAACTGATGCGTATCGATGTTGCCGCCACATTGAATGACCCCGACGCGTTTATCTTGCATGACCTAAATCGCGGCCATTCATGCGCCTCGCAGCATCGGTGACTCTGGGCTGATTTTGTTGAAAAGGTCGTTGATTTTGGCGCGTCCGTTTGCGGTATCGGTTTGATTTCGTTCAGATGTCTAAGGCGTACCCGCCGCTTTAACCTGCGGCGAGGAGCATCGGCTTGAGCTTTGCGATTTTCCGAAGGTTTTGGGCGGTGGCAGCGGGTAAACTCGTCTTGAACGCCGCATGGCCCCCGTAATCGGAGCCGTCCGAGGCCAAGGATGCGTTTGAGGTGGGCGAAGAGCATCTCGACCTTTTTTCGTCGCGCCTGAGCCCTGGGATTGAAGTCTGAGGCAGTGCATTGGCGGGCAAAGTCTCTGACGATCTCATATTTATCGCGATGAACCGAACGCGTTTCAGTGTTGGGGCAGCACTTTGCCTTCAGCTCGCATTCTGTGCAGTCCGATTTCAGTGCTCGATAGTTTCTGGATTTCCAAACTGGCGCATTCCGTTTTGGATCAGAATAGGTCCGCCATGTATGCCGCATCTCTTTGCCGTTCGGGCAGATGTACCGATCATTCTCATCATCTCATGTGAAGTCGGAACGCGAGAAGGTTCCGTCGGTGCGTTCCCCCTTGTCCCCTCTCGGCAGATTGCTGTGCAATCGCCTGCCGGGCAATGGAAGACCGGGATGAAGGGGAGGATTTGGCGCTTTAATGCCAGCCAGACCAGAGTGTCGGAAGACCCGTAGGCTGTGTCTGCCGCGATCCAATCGGGTTTCACGCCAAAGCGCTCTTCGGTCCGGTCGAGCATCTTGCGCATTGCGCCCACCTCGGCGGTCTTGTTCGACCGGCTGGCGTCAACGTCCATGATAATTCCGTGATCCGTGTCGATGAGGTAGTTGTCGGAATAGGCAAAGAATGCTGTCCATTGACTGGCGGGATCGGCATGGGCGGTGAACTTGGGTTTGGCAGTGGTCGCCGCACCGAAGGCTTCGTCGTCCAACGTATCGAGGTATTCGCGCACAGCACGCGGTGCATCAGCGTGATCAATCTCGCGCGCGGCCCAATCATCGGGATTGCTCGAGTTCTGCTTCTGGACATCGGCACTGATCAAGCTGGCATCGACCGCGAAGCCCTGACCACCAACCAAGCCTTCCTGCATGCAACGCGCAACCGTCGTCTCGGACACATGGCGCAGCAGATCGCTTTCGCGGAACCGGCCATGACGGTTCTTAGAAAAGCTTGAATGGTCGGGGATGCGGTCCGTCAGATCGAGACGACAGAACCACCGATAAGCGAGGTTCAGATGCACCTATTCGCAAAGGCGGCGTTCAGATCGAATGCCGAAGCAATATCCGATCAAAAGCATGCGGATCAGAAGTTCCGGGTCAATGGAGGGGCGACCGGTATGGCTATAGAAGTCGGCCAAATGCGTGCGGAGGTCAGTCAGATCAACGAACCAATCAATCGACCGCACCAAGTGATCTTGAGGGACATGATCCTCCAGCGAGAACTCGTAGAACAAGGCCGCCTGCGCCTCTTGCCTCGGTCCCATCATCCCCAATCCCTCCGTTCGTTTAGAGAATTGAACAAACAGATCAGGCCTCGATCAAGAGAGAGTTTTTCAACAAAATCAGCTTTTTGCCG
>NZ_JBDWVM010000485.1:0-16499 GCF_039984035.1 Planktotalea sp.
AGCAGGTTGCGCAGGGTTGCATCGCCATAAGCTGAGCCTGCCATTTCAGGAATATGCTGAACAACTGGATCATCCGCGCCAAGACTGCCCTTATCCACCAATATCCCCGTGAGCAGCCCCAGAATGGATTTCGAAATCGAAAAGATAATGTGCGGTTTATGAGGATCGCAGCTCTTGGCGTGCCATTCAGCCACCACCGCGCCCTGCTTCATTACAACAAAGGCGTCCGTGTGGGTTTGCTCAAGAAACTCCGGCAGACTGACGGGCGCCTCTTCAATACCGTCTACCGTCAGATCGACCAGCTGAGCTAAATCCAGCTGCGATGTTTCTTTGCGAGCGTTGCCCTGAATAAAGACGGATGGAACGATCTCTTGAACATTTTGAAACGCCCAAGACGAATAAGGGGCAAGGCGCCAGTTCTCTAGAGAAACATTGCCTCGGGTAAACGTATGGGATGGGCGCGCGGTATCGGGCATTGAAGTGCTCCAGTTGGGATTTACGTGTGCGTCAAAGCCGCGCAGAAGTGGAACGTTGCCCACTTGTTCCTAGATATAGCGGATTTTCTGATTCGTATCAAAAGGCACCACCACGCGATGCTGACCCCTATTTCAAGATTTTCTCGCCCAGACCGGACCTTTGCCTTAGTCTAGGTTAAAGTCGGCAATGCGGACAAAGCTGTCGTTCGCATTTAATAGCTCAGGGTCTGCTTTCGATCTTGAGGCGAGAGTCCCTATTTGCGTACTTTGATCCAGAAACCCATCTCAATGAGAGCAGAATGAAACAAGACGGCCAAAAATTCGAGGGACATGTCTATTTGGACATTTCCAACCCTTACGTTGCTTGGAATGTATCTAGGGGTGGTTTTGCTTCAGCTGATATTTTAGAGGCGAATGGAGGATTTTCCGAAGGCAGTATTCCCCTAACCCCTTGGTCAGAGTCTCTTTTTAGACCAGAGAATGGTTCGAAGCTTGCAGTCGAGTTTAAACTCGAAGCTATGCGCAGAAAGCACTTTCCGGACGAGGTTTCGCGGCTGTCAGGCATTTTCCTCTTTGCTTGCATTGAAGACGTGGCCGCACTTTGGGAAACGAGAGGATGGGGCGCTCACTTTGAAGAATCCAATCTCGCGGATGTCGGCGTGCAAGCCATTGCAGCAAGCAAGTTGGACGCGAATTGGATACCGATGCTCGTCGGTAGTGACGGAACGCTCGTAAGTGATTGGCAGGAAAAAGCGAATGCCTATTGGAATGGTAAGAGCGTGCCCGACAGCACCCCGATTTGGGAAACAATAATGTCCGGCGGAATTACGATTTGGGGAACTGATTTGAAAAATCGAGGGTTGGCCAAAGTGAAGGAATCATATCCGCAAGCCGAGACCGCATGGTGCTATTCCGAGATGGCGTGCGATGTTGGATCTCTCGACGGTATCATTGCACCCGTTGCCTTCGCCGTAGACCATAAACTTAAGATCGAATGCCGATTTCGCTTTGTTGATGGAGCGAGCAGGTGTTTTCGCGAAAAACTTTCGATTGGGGTAAAAGGCCGTTCCGGTAGAATCCATCGATTTGCGGAAGACCTTGAATTCGCGTTTCCTCCAATCACGAACACTGTCAGTCTTGAACCTTCATACCGCGTTGATCCAGTAGAACTCATGCGAAATGCTGGGTTGCTATAAGCAGGGTATGGATGACAGAATTGAGTTCAACGCTATTTCAGTACGAAGGGAGCCCCCCTTTTCGTTCTTGAAAAAGCGGCCATTGGGGCTAAGCGCAGCATCTCCAAGTATGGGCTCAAACCGGAAATTCGCTGCAACATGCTCGAACGTCCGGTTTTAGGCGTTTGGGTCAGTGTTCTGACATAAAAGCAAAATTCATCTGACGTTCCGCAGCAGATATCAGTGTGACAGCTAACGCGACGGTGTCACAGTCTGTCACAAGGTGCGAGAGGATTGAGCGTCACCCACAAAAACCTCTGCTCAAAAAAACGGCGATTAACTCTAGGCGGAATTACAAACCGTTGTTAAACCTGACAATGAAGGGGATACAATGGAAGCTACTGTTTTAACGTTTGAAATGATGGCCGTCCTTGGATTGCTGGCCTTCACCGTGTTCTTGTTCGTCTCCGAAATTATCCGAATAGACCTGGCCGCTGTTCTTGTGATGGTGATCCTTGGAGGGCTGAGCACTCTGCCCGGTTTGGAAAACCTTTCAAATGGTACAGAGCTTTTTTCCGGTTTCTCCTCGAATGCGGTCATTTCGATTATCGCCGTCATGATCATTGGCGCGGGGCTGGATAAAACGGGTCTGATGTCAAAGGTTGCAGCCCTCATTCTCAAGCGCGGCGGCACGACAGAGGCGCGGATTATTCCGATCGTTTCTGGCACCGTCGGCGTTATCAGCTCATTTATGCAAAACGTTGGCGCTGCTGCGCTGTTTCTCCCTGTGATCAGCCGCATTTCCGCGCGCACCGAAATCCCGATGAGCCGTTTGGCCATGCCGATGGGTTTTTGCGCAATCCTTGGTGGCACAATCACGATGGTTGGTTCATCCCCTTTGATTTTGCTCAATGATTTACTGGTGTCTGCCAATGACACCTTGCCCGCGGATCAACAAATGGAACCCTTTGGTCTCTTTTCCGTTACGCCTATCGGGATTCTACTTGTCCTAACGGGCGTTCTGTATTTCGTGCTTCTCGGGCGTTGGATATTGCCGGGTCAACGTGGTCGCGGCGAAGATGCTGGCGCGGCGCGCACGATGCAGACATTCGTCGAAAACACCTATGGTCTGCGCGCGGACCTTTTCGAAGTGCGTGTGCCTGAGGGGTCCATTCTCATCGGGCAAAAGCTCGCTGACATTATGGTGGCGCATCACATCTATATTTTGGGCACCTCTTACAAAGGTCACAAGGTCATCGCACCTATGGCTGATACGGTGATTGAAGCCCCTGCCCGTTTGGCGATTTTGGGGTTGCGCCGCGTGCTAAAGGATGAATTCGCCGATCCCTATGGTCTTGAGCTCTTGCCGGCCTTGGACGTCTTCGCCGACGATTTCGCAGCAACAGAATCTGGCGTTGCTGAGGTCGTTATTCCACCAGGGTCCTCCATCATCGGACAATCCCCTATTGAGCTTGGCCTACGCCGGAAACATGGTCTGTCGATCCTTGCGATTCATCGCGGTGAGGAAACCATGAGCCATGTGGAAACCGAAGATCACATCGCGACACATATCGGCGCGGTGCCGCTGCAGGCTGGTGATACTTTGGTTGTACACGTGCAATGGGACCGGCTCACGCGGCTTAAGTCGAACCAAGACTTTGTGGTCGTCACCTCTGATTTCCCCCAAGAAGAGCTGCGCCCGCACAAGGTCAACTGGGCGCTGGGGTTCTTTGTGATGACGCTTGGGTTGATTTTGTTCACCGACGTGATCTTGTCGCTGTGCCTTTTGGCGGGGGCTGTCGGAATGATCCTGTCGCGCGTGGTGTCGATTGATGAAGCCTATGACGCTGTCAGTTGGAGCACTGTGTTCCTCTTGGCCTCTCTGATCCCCTTGGGCCAAGCGGTGCAAAGCACGGGCACGGCCGCGTGGATCGCAACGCAAATTCTCACGCTTCTGGATGGTTGGCCACTTTGGTCGCTGCAAGCGGGTCTTGCGGTCTTGGCCACGGTATTCACACTGGTAATGTCTAACGTCGGCGCCACAGTCTTGCTGGTGCCGCTCGCAATATCCATTGCGATTACCGCTGGCGGCGATCCCGCAATTTTCGCGCTGACGGTGGCGATTTCGACCTCGAATTCGTTTCTGATCCCAACCCATCAGGTCAACGCACTTATCATGGGCCCGGCTGGCTATCGCGTGGTGGATTTCGTCCGCTCCGGTGGGATCATGACCGCGTTGTTTCTTATCGTTTCAATGATCGGTCTTACTGTTTTCTTCTAAGGGTAAATCGGTCCCCGAATTGCACTCAGCTTGGCCCGCTCAAGAATTTTTAATATGTTCTTTAACATATAAAGATCGCCTTCATAAAGCTCCTGCAACCTTCAAAACAGGAGCTCAAAATGCCCAAATATATCCTTGTCTATCATGGTAAACCCGACATCACCTCGCCCGAGCAAGGCGCGGCGCATATGGAGAAATGGAAAGCTTGGAGCCACGGGCTTGGCGATGCGGTGATTGATCCGGGATTGCCTGCGGGAAAATCGATCACCGTGACGCCCGATGGCGTTATCGACAATGGTGGCTCGAACCCGATTTCAGGCATTACTGTCATTCAAGCGGCTTCGTTTGAAGACGCAACAGAAATGGTGAAAGGCTGTCCACATCTCAGCGGGACTGGAACGATTGAAATCGCAGAGGCGATGGATATGGACATGTAGCGCCATGCTGAAACCTATTCTCACTGTTTTTGCTTTCGGTATCGTGTCCTTTGCTGTCCAAGGCTTATCGCATTTTGTCATCAACGTTGAGCACTTCGCGTCAATCGACTTCTTGCGCAAAGAGCCTGTGATCCCCTTGGGACTCACGGCGATGATTGTCCAAGCACTGATCTTCAGTTTTGTTATGGCGAAACTGTTCCCAATGGGGGCAAGCCTGAGCCAATGCCTCGCAGTTGTTGCCAGTTTCGGCATCTTTCTGGGTATTTACATCGCCCTCGCGGAACCTGCGAAATATGCAGCGCCATCTATACCCGCATGGATCATGTTCGAGGCGACAGCCAGCACATTGCAGTTTTTGCTTTTTAGCATTC
The DNA here is from genome assembly GCF_039984035.1 of Planktotalea sp. Lineage (GTDB taxonomy): Bacteria > Pseudomonadota > Alphaproteobacteria > Rhodobacterales > Rhodobacteraceae > Planktotalea. Next base: position 4,741 of record NZ_JBDWVM010000485.1, read on the forward strand.
CGCTCTGGTTGATTTACCGAAAACCTTAGCTAAGCCACTCACAAACATATCAAATCCGTCACTGATTGGCGGGTTTGATGAACTGGTTTGCAGCGGGTTCTGACGCAAAATGGCACTCGTCATAAAAACGTCACATTCCGGCCATGAGAACCGCCCCATTTCCTAAGCAAGCTCGCTTCACTGAATGAAGCCGACCTTAATCTTGTGAAACTGGAGACATAAAATGGCAAACGTTGAAAACGTCACTACCGAAAATTTTCTTCCGCGGTTTCAAAAGACTGTAAAAACAAACGTCGGCGATCGCTTCGTCGGTAACGAAGATCAAGCCTTGGCAGCGATGCTTGGCGTGTGTTTCGTACTTGGCGTTGGCATGTGGACAGCCTTTTTCATGTGGCTGTTCTAAACGAAGATCGTTTTACCAATTACGACCTTCATCTTGATCCACATCTTCCGAACGACCTTTAAACCCTGTCGCTACAACGAATTTTTCTGAACTGTCCGAGCGCGAGCTTGGGGGTTTCATATGCGCGACTTTGGTAAAGTTCTGCTTCAGGACTTTCTGCAAATCCCCTTCTGCGCCCCCAGCCAGAACCTTGGCCACGAATGTGCCGCCCTCTGCCAGTACGTCGAACGCGAAATAGGCTGCGGCTTCGCACAGGTGCATAATGCGCAGGTGATCCGTTTGCTTGTGACCCGAAGAGGACGCTGCCATATCGGACATGACCACATCTGCCTCACCGCCAAGCCATTCTTTTACTTTATCATCCGCACCTTCATCGAGAAAATCGAGAACATGGAATTCGGCGCCTGCCATGGTTTCGATTTCTTGCAAATCGATACCCAGAATCCGGCCTTGGGCCTTGCCGCGACGATCCCCAATCGCATTGATGCGTGGCACAGCAACCTGCGCCCAACCACCGGGCGCTGCGCCCAAGTCAACGACGCGCGCGCCGGGGACAAGAAAGCGGTACTTGTCATCAAGCTCCATGATCTTGAACGCCGCGCGACCACGATACCCTTCGGCCTTGGCCCGTTTCACATAAGGATCGTTCAACTGGCGTTGCAGCCAAAGCGTGGAAGACATGCGCCGACCACGAGCGCTTTTGACCTTAACAGTCAAATCGCGCTGTCCGCGTCCTGATGTGTTTTTACCGGTTGGGGTCTTAGCCATGTCTTTTATCTCTCTGGACGTTATGTCCGCGCCTAAAATCTAAACGGGGATTCGATTTTAGCAAAATTCGCGCCTTTAATACACGCCATCTTCCAAAACACCATCCGCACTCATCTGTGCATAGAGCAAACCTTCGCGCAAACCGCGATCCGCGACGGACAATTGATCCGTCGGCCAGCAACGCAGCAGTGCTTGCAAGATTGCAGAACCCGACATGATCAACGCCTGACGGTCCTGCCCGATCCGTGGATCGCGTCGCCGCCCTGTCGGGCCAAGCTTGAGGTAGGTGTGAATCACTTTGTCGATTTGATCTGATGTCATGCGCAGGCCATCGACCTTATTGCGGTCATACCGTTTGAGGCCGAGATGAGACGCTGCAACCGTCGTGACGGTGCCTGAGGTGCCGACGATCTGAAAGCCTTGGCGCGTTTGCTCATCCTTGTAGGGTGCAAATTCGGACAGGTGTTCCTCAAAATACCAGCTCATGAGGGCAAAGCGCGCAGAATCATCTTCAACATCATTGAATTGATCGCGCAGCGTTGCGACACCAAGAGGAACTGAGATCCAATCGACAACCTTGGCCGCAGCAAACGGGCTGTCTTGCGTGTGAAACCCTGCATGCAGGCGCATGATCGCTTTGGGGCGTTCGCGCATGGGAACAGCGCTGAGATCGATCCAGACCAACTCAGTAGACCCACCGCCAATATCCACCACCAACAACTGTTCCGTTTTTGTGGACACCAAAGGCGCGCAGGAAATCACCGCAAGGCGCGCTTCTTCTTCGGGTTTGATAATATCGAGCTTGAGGCCTGTCTCACGTTGGATTTGCTTCATAAAACCAGCGCCATTGCCTGCGCGACGGCAGGCTTCCGTCGCAACAAGGCGCATGCGCTTCACTTTGTGACGCTTTAACTTTTGCTGACAAATGCGCAGAGCTTGTATCGTGCGCCCCATAGAAGCGCGACTCAGCTTACCTGTGCTCTCAAGGCCCGCTCCCAATTGAACGGACTTCGAAAAGCTATCTACCACATGAAACTGACTGCCCTTCGGTTGGGCAATCAACATGCGACAACTGTTCGTACCCAAATCCAAAGCCGCATATAGGGCGGCGGAATCAGGCGGTTTCGGCGCGGGGCTCTCTACCGGTTTCGGGAATGCGCCCGCACCTTTGGGACGCTTGGGCGTCATAGTTACGCCCTCCGATTATCGTGTTACCATCAGCCTACGCCCGTCGATGCCCGCTCGCAAGGGTATTGTCGCCTCCCCGCCCGACACCTTTCATAATCACCATGAATATTATGGGCGGCGGTGGCTGTGGCTATCTCCAATGCTGCAAGGGTAAAACATCCATGACCATCTGGTCGCAACGGAGCATCATTCTGTCGAAATCGGACTGCGCCACAGCAAATCCGTGAAGTACGACTGAGTGACGGTAAAAGAGTAAGGACCGAAACATGCCTGATGTCACAATCGTTTATTGGCGCGATATTCCAGCCCAAGTTATTGTTGGCAAAGGGCGTCGTGGTTCCAAGCGTCAGCTTGAAGAACGTTTTGAACAAGCTATCGATCGCGCGGCTATGAAGGTGAACGCGAAAGACGCAGACGCCTATCTGGCGGAATGGCGCAAAGCGGCCCCTTACAGCATGGACGGCGATCCCGCGGAAATCGTGGAAGCAGAAGCCCTTCGTCTCGAAGCCGAGTATGACACCGAGCGCCTTAAGGCGTTGATTGCAAAGGATGGCTGGGCTTAGGGCCGTTTGGTCCCTGCCCGTGCACAGTTTATGAGATTAGGAGATCTGCTCATGGCTCTGTTGAACTTCAAGAAGAAACCAAGTGTGCGTGATGGCGCGTTCAATAGTGCTGAAGTGGAGGCCTTTCTGGATGGCTATTCCATTGAGGTGATGCCGCGCACAGCCGAAAAGATCGACGATTTCTCCGCTTTGTTGCCACAGGGCACACGCGTTTATATTGCGCACATCGAAGGCACGCCGATTGAAGATATGGTTGCCACAGCCGCGCGCATTAAGGGCGAAGGCTATGATGTGATGCCGCATTTCCCTGCGCGGATCATCAAGGATGAAGCGACGCTAGCAGATTGGATCGCGCGCTATCAGGGCGAAGCAAATGTCACCCAAGCGCTGCTGCTTGCTGGCGGCGTTGCAAATCCGCATGGCGATTTCGACAGCTCCATGCAGCTTTTGGAAACGGGCTTGTTTGACAAAGCAGGTTTCAAGAACCTCCATGTTGCAGGTCACCCAGAGGGTAACAAAGATATCGATCCTGATGGATCGGACTCAAATGTCATGGACGCTCTACGTTGGAAGCAATCCTTTAATGAACGCACAGATGCCGACATGGCCCTTGCGACGCAATTCGCCTTTGAAGCAGGCCCGATCATTGAATGGGCGGACGCCATTAAAGAGGCTGGCATCGATATCCCGATCCACATCGGTATTGCTGGCCCTGCAAAGCTCCAAACGTTGATCAAGTTCGCAATTGCCTGCGGTGTTGGACCTTCCTTGAAGGTTTTGCAAAAGCGCGCGATGGATGTGACCAAACTGCTCCTGCCTTATGAGCCGACAGAAGTGCTGAGCCAACTGGCCGCGCATAAGGCTGCGAACCCTGATTTCAACATAACAAAAGTTCACTTCTTCCCACTTGGTGGCATCAAAACCAATGCCAACTGGGCCATTGAAAATGGCGGCGCTTCAGGGCGTCCGGCCAACCCTTCCTAAGGAATTCCAAGAATGACTCGCACGATTATCGAGAGCAAAACCAAAACTGCCGTCATGGGGTTCGACGAACCCTTTTGCGTGATCGGTGAGCGGATCAACCCGACGGGTCGCAAAATTCTGAACGAAGAATTGGAAAACGGTGACTTCTCGCGCGTTGAAGCGGATGCGATTGCGCAGGTTGCGGCAGGTGCGAACATTCTCGACATCAACTCTGGCGCTGTTTTCTCTGGCAAAATGGCCGAAGATCCGCGTTATGCGGACAACAACTTTGTTGAACCGACGCTCATGCGCCAGTTGATCGAAGTCGTGCAAAAGGTCACGGACATTCCACTGTGCATCGACAGCTCTGTTCCAGGCGCGCTTGAGCAGGGCCTTGCCGCTGCTGAGGGTCGCCCGCTCTTGAACTCTGTCACCGGTGAAGAAGAACGCCTTGAGCTCGTTCTGCCCTTGGTCGCGAAATACAACGTCCCTGTTGTCGCGATTTCGAACGATGACACTGGCATATCTGAAGACCCCGATGTGCGTTTCGCGGTTGCGAAGAAGATCGTGGAACGTGCGGCAGACTTTGGCATCCCAGCCCATGATATCGTCGTTGATCCGCTGGTTATGCCGATTGGCGCTATGGGCACAGCGGGCTTGCAGGTCTTCACGCTTGTGCGTCGTCTGCGGGAAGAGCTTGGCGTGAACACGACTTGCGGCGCGTCCAACATCTCCTTCGGTTTGCCCAACCGCCACGGCATCAACAACGCATTTCTGCCGATGGCGATGGGCGCTGGCATGACATCTGCTATTATGAACCCTGTCGCAATTCCGGTTGGTCCAAAGAAAATGGCCGAGAAACGCGCAGAGATCGAAGCGGCTGGCGTGATCCTGCCAGAAGGCATGGATGATGAAGCGATTTGCCAACTCTTCGGCTTTGGTTCGACCCAATCGCGGGCGGGTAAGGAAATGGAAGCCATTCGTGCGGCGAATTTCCTAACCAACAATGACGATGGCGGCGCGGAGTGGATCCGCACCAACAAAGTCGCGCCAAAAGCGGGCCAAGAAGGACGCGGTCGTGGAGCCCGCCGTGGTGGACGCCGCCGCGGATAAATCTGCAGATTAGTGCTATTTTTGAGGGTGTTGGTTTATGAAACCGGCACCCTTATTCTTTGAATAATTCTCAGCACGACTCACCTAAACATGCTTTTCAAGCTTCCCTAGAAGCACGCCACGTCAACAACGTGTAGACCCCATATCCAAATCAACCTATGGACGAATTAGTTTTAAATTGGTCGTGTTCTCAAGAAATTGCGGGTCAATTCGAACAAATCCTTACAAACCGACGTCACGTTTTCCTTTCACAAGCCCTTTATGTTTACTTTATAATATAACCTATAGAGTTACATTTGCGCTTTTGGGAAAATAATGAACCTCAAAGAACTTTCAGAATTGTTGGGGCTGTCTCAAACAACAGTGAGCCGCGCTATTAACGGATATCCTGAAGTTTCCGAAGCGACGCGTCTTAAGGTTCAAGAAACGGCAAGAGCACATAACTATAGCCCAAACGCGCGCGCAAAAAGCCTTGCGACAGGGCGCGCGCATGCAATTGGGCATGTCATTCCCATTAGCGATCAACATGAAATGATGAACCCTGTCTTTGGCGAATTCATTTCTGGTGTTGGCCAAGTATATGCCCGCGAGGGATATGATCTGTGCATGTCAGTCGTGACTGCTGACGATGAACTCAACACCTACCGCAAACTTCATGCGCGCAAATCAGTTGATGGCGTGGTTTTGCATGCGCCGCTGAAAGAAGATCCGCGCATCGAACTTTTGCAAGAATTAAAAATCCCATTTGTTGTTCACGGGCGAACGTCGAATTCTGCTCAGAACTATGCATGGCTAGATGTGAACAGTTTTTCTGCATTTAGCCGCGCGACTGAATTATTGCTTGATCTCGGGCATACTCGGATCGCGCTCGTTAATGGTATTGAAACAATGGATTTCGCGCATCGCCGGCGCGAAGGATATGAGGTCGCGCTAAAAGATCGTGGCATTCCAGTGGATTTGGACATTGTCCGCTCAGATGAAATGACGGAAAGCCATGGCTATGAAAGTGCTAAAGAATTGCTCGCATTAGAAAATCGTCCGAGCGCATTTCTGTCTGCTTCGATGATTTGTGCCGCTGGTATTAAACGCGCGATTGAAGAAGCTGGGTTTGAGATTGGCAAAGATATTTCCATCGTCACTTTCGATGACGATCTCAGCTTTATGGTCAGCAATGAAGACACCCCTGTGTTCACAGCCTTCCGCTCAAATGTGAGAGAGGCCGGTGCCATTGTTGCTGAAATGTTGCTACGCCAGATCGCAGCACCTGATGCGGCTTTGGAAACCAAACTGCTTGAGGCAGAGCTGATCATTGGCCGTTCGACAGGTCCATTTAACGGCTGAACCCATGCCATTTCTTGCCAAAAGCGCGCACAAGATGGCTTGCACTGTTAGCGCTCACATTCTACCTAAGCTGCATGAAGAATTCTACGCCCCTCATCCTCTCCGCTGATATTGGTGGAACGAACACGCGCCTTGCTTTGCTCGATGGTACAGCATTGCGTGCGCAAACCGTTAGCCGTTTCGAAAATGCGACATCCAGCGGCCTTGAAGATATTCTCGCGCGCTACTTGGCCGCGCAAGGCATCGATGCCCCAGATGCGGTGAGCCTTGCTCTCGCGGGTCCTGTCGACGGGGATCATGGGCGATTGACCAATTTGGATTGGAACATCACGACAGATGGCGCAAGCGAGGCCACAGGCGGCGCGACTGCATTTTTGCTGAATGATCTGCAAGCACAGGGTCATGCCCTGCCCTTTTTAGGTTCGGATTCGTTCAAAACAGTCCAATCTGCGCCTGAGGGACCAAAGGGGGCGTCGAGCCTCATGATTGGTCTTGGCACAGGTTTGAACGTTGCGCCTGTTCATCAGGTTGCTGGGCGCACCTTCGTTCCCCCTGCTGAGGCAGGTCACATTGATTTCAATCTGCAAGACGATGGCATGGCCGCGCTCAAAGCCGACCTAGAAGCGCGCCTTGGTCATGTTGCAGCCGAAGACATCTTGTCAGGACGCGGTATTGAACGCGCCTATCGCTCGCTAGTGGGAGGTCATTCGATCCCGTCCCATGATGTGATGGGACTTGTCGAAACCGGCGATAAAACCGCGGTCGAGGCGATTGGTCTTCTGGTGCGAACATTGGGCCATTTCGCGGGTGATATGGCACTAACCCATCTGCCACGCGGCGGTATCTATCTGGTCGGCGGCGTGTCCCGCGCGTTGCGCCCCTATTTCGATGAACAGGGCTTCACGCGCTGTTTTGCGGCCAAGGGTCGGTTCTCGGAATTTATGGCACAGTTTTCGGTCTATATCGTCGAAGATGACTATGCCGCGCTCATTGGATGCGCGTCTTATGCGCAAGAGCAACTTGACGCGCGCTAACAGCCCTTTTGGTTTGAGAAAAATTTGCCTATGTTCCCCCCAAGCAAAGCTGGGGGCCTGAATGACAGATTCGATTGACTACGGTAGCCTAATGCACGGCGCGATGCGTTCGTTGATCAAAACTGTGCTCCTTGATGTCAAAGAGCATGGGCTGCCTGGCGAACATCACTTCTTTATCACATTCGATACCACGCACCCTGATGTGCAAATCGCCGATTGGCTGCGTGAACGGTACCCGAATGAGATGACAGTGGTTGTTCAACATTGGTTCGATGATCTTGAAATCACCGAAATCGGGTTCTCGATCACGCTTAACTTTGGCGATGCGCCTGAGCCACTGTATATTCCGTTCGATGCCCTGCGCACATTTGTTGATCCTTCCGTCGAATTTGGCCTGCGTTTCGAAGCGAACGAAGACGAAGAAGATGAAACCATTCTTCACTCTGTCGATGATGAGATTGATATCGAAATCGAAGAAGCCCCGTTTGAGGCCGAGCCTGAGGTGAAAGAAGACGCACCTCAGCAAGAAGCCGAAGTCGTTTCGCTCGACGCATTTCGCAAACCCTAAGCGTTAAAGGCGCATCTTGCGCGTCTTTCCAATTGAATTGCGTGCTAGATTACGGCAATACGGCATGCAATTGTATACCGACCTGACATTTGCAGGAGCATTCCATGTCTCAAACCCGCACCGAAACCGATAGCTTTGGCCCCTTGGAAGTCCCTACGGACAAGTTTTGGGGCGCGCAAACACAACGCTCATTGATGAACTTTCCAATCGGTTGGGAAAAGCAACCTGTTGCGATCGTGCGTGCGCTTGGCGTTATCAAAAAAGCCTGCGCAATGGCGAACAAAGATGCGGGTGATCTTGATCCAAAGCTCGCGGATGCGATCATTGAAGCCGCTGGCGAAGTGATCGAAGGCAAGTTTGACGACAACTTTCCATTGGTTGTTTGGCAGACTGGGTCTGGCACACAGTCCAACATGAACTCCAACGAAGTTATCGCGAACCGAGCGATCGAAATCTTGGGCGGCGTGATTGGGTCCAAGGATCCTGTGCACCCGAATGACCACTGCAACATGGGTCAATCGTCTAACGACACCTTCCCGACTGCCATGCACATCGCCGCCGCTATGATGGTGCGTGACACGCTGATGCCAGGTCTGAAGCAATTGCTTGAAGGACTTGAAGCGAAGTCTGAAGAGTTCAAAGACATCATCAAAATTGGCCGCACGCATACACAAGATGCGACGCCTTTGACGCTTGGCCAAGAATTCTCTGGCTATGCACACCAAATCCGTCAGGGCATCGCGCGTATTGAAGCCACGCTTCCGGGCATTTACGAACTGGCGCAAGGCGGCACAGCGGTTGGTACAGGTCTGAACACCAAGCATGGCTGGGGCGAAACAGTTGCCGGCCACATGGCGGATATCACTGACCTGCCCTTCGTCACAGCCCCGAACAAGTTCGAAGCTTTGGCTGCACATGACGCGATGGTCTTCATGTCTGGTGCATTGGCGACGGTTGCGGGCTCTTGTTACAAGATCGCATCGGACATGCGCCTGCTTGGTTCTGGCCCACGTTCCGGTCTTGGCGAATTGATCTTGCCTGAGAACGAACCGGGTTCCTCCATCATGCCGGGCAAAGTGAACCCAACACAGGCCGAAGCGCTGACGCAAGTTGCTGCACACGTCATGGGTAACGATGCGGCTATCAAATTCGCAGGCTCACAAGGTCACTTTGAACTCAACGTCTATAACCCAATGATGAGCTATAACCTCTTGCAATCTATGCAGCTTTTGGGCGATGCGACCTCCAGCTTTACCGAGCGTATGCTCAACGGCACTCAAGCGAACGAGCCGCGCATCGAAAAGCTGATGAAAGAAAGCTTGATGCTGGTCACAGCGCTTGCGCCAACGATTGGTTACGACAACGCGACGAAAGTTGCGAAAACCGCGCATAAGAACGGCACCACCCTCAAAGAAGAAGCTATTGCGCTTGGCTTTGTGGATGAAGCGACGTTTGACGCGGTTGTGCGCCCAGAAGACATGATCGGCCCGAAGTAAATGGGTAAACCGGTCAATCTTAACCGGTACCGAAAAGAAAAGGCGCGCGCCGAGAAATCTGCGCGCGCTGAACAAAACGCTTTGGCCCATGGACGCACCAAAGCAGAACGAGATTTGGAGAAAGCGCGCCGTGATTTGGCGCGTAAGCTGCTAGACGGCGCGAAACGCGACGAAAGCAAGCCTGATTAATTTCAAATTCTCGCCGTAATTCACAAGCAATATCGAAGCTATCAAATTTAGTGTAAGTGAATGCCATGTCCCAAAACGAAAAATCCGCTGAAAGCCTGCGCAAAGAACAAGTCGCGATCCGTATTGCGCGTCGTTACATCAAGCGAAACACAGGCAGTTTGGCACGTGTGCTGAACGCTTACCAATCTGCGGCCTCTGAGGGCACGCAACGCGGCTATTTGTTGAACCGATGATGCAGCGCCCCCAAAAACGTAGCCTGACATTAAAGGGGCACCGAACATCGGTGTCGCTTGAGGATGCTTTTTGGGATGCATTCAGAGACATTGCGCAGTCAAAAGGTCGTCCGATCAACGACTTAGCAGCCGAAATTGATGCAATACGTGGCGGTGATTGTGGGCTTGCCTCTGCAATCCGTCTTTTCGTTTTACAGCAGTACCGCCCGACCAGTTAAGGCAGCTTTCGGCGCTCCACCTTTAGATAAATCCCGTCCTTTGAGCGCACTGTCAGATGCGCCACAGGTTCTGGTGTTGGGCGGTCCGTCAACGACACGCGATAGTGTTTCAGGATCATCGACAGAATCAAAACCCCTTCCACCATGGCAAAACCAGCCCCCGTACAGACGCGACTGCCAGCGGAAAACGGAATATAGGCATCGCGCATGCAGGTTTTTCCATTCTCCGTCGCATAGCGCGTCGGATCAAAGCAATCTGGATTGTCCCAGAGCCGTTCATGGCGATGCAGATGCCAAGGGCTGAGTACGATCTGGCTTCCCTTCTTGATGTCACGCTCGCGGAACTCTTCAGGACAGGTATTTTGCCGAACCATCATCGGCACAGGCGGATAAAGGCGCAGCGTTTCGCGAAACACATCTCGGCTCACACGGAGCTTAGATATGGATGAGAATTCTGCGCTCAAACCATCGATAGCTTCGTTTGCGACCTTTTCCTGCCACTCAGGATAAAGCGCCATGAGGTAGAGCGCCCAAGCTAAAGCAGACGCACTGGTTTCGTGACCAGCCAGGAAAAAGATCGCGACCTGATCCACCATCTCTTCCGTTGTGAACCGCTCATCCGTCACAGGATCTGCGCGGGTCATGATGTTCGTTGCAAGATCGTCCGGCGCGGTGCCCGCTTCGATCTGGGCCATACGCTGGGTCGTCAACTCAGTGATCAACCCCCTGATCTTCGCCGCAGCGCGCCGTGTTTCGCGGCGAAAGTAACGGGGCATCCAGCGCGGCATTGGAATAAATGCAGCGATGTTCAGCAAAGGCTGGCTGCGTTGGTAGGCGCGAAACTCCTGAAACACTTCAGTCGCGATCTCATGTTCAATCGGGATAGAGAAAAGCGTGCGACAAATCACATCTGCTGCCGTGTGGCTTGTATGCTCTTCTATTTCGACCTTTTGCCCGTCAAAGGCTTCTAAGCGTTGAACGACAGCTTCTGCTGCGTCCCACATCGCGGGATAGGTTTCGCGCAGTCGCCCTCCTTCAAACGCAGGGTCGATAATACGGCGCTGCCGTTTCCACGTTTCGCCATTGCTGACAAACACGCCATTTCCAAGCAGCGGGCGCAATCCTTCGCTGATACGGCCACTTTTGGGAAAATCATCAGGACGTTCTTTGAGCACCGTCTTCACGAGTTCTGGTTGGTTGATCAGGTATGAGCGAAAGAAAGGCGTGCGAAATTCAGCCATCCAAGCGCGATAGAGCCGCGCGGGCTGCGCTGACAGAATATCTGCACGGAACAGTTTCACATATTGGCGCAACCGCACTTTGGAGCTGCGCGATTTAGGCTTAGGCGGTTGAATCTGCTCGCTCATGGCGTAGTGCTCGTGAACTTGTTCACAGGCGTCTCGATACGGCTCTTTGAAGGCGGGCGTCCAAAATAGCGCTGCGACAGGGTTTGCGGGCCGGCTGTGATCTGGAAATAGTCGTAGTCTTTGGGGGTATCAAAAGCGCAGAGATACTGAAAATGCAGGCGGAAGAAACGCCAACGCAATTCGCGCCAGCGCTCCGCGCTGAGCGATTGGGTGAAGGCCGCAGAAAAGACCAGAGGGTGTTTTTTGTCATCAGGGGCGACGCCGCTGACGCTAACAGGATCGCACAGGGCAAAGGCACAGCCATCGCCGGGCGCG